>JALEPO010000180.1 GCA_022768695.1 Clostridia bacterium | reverse complement strand
GCCTCCTCAAGCGGAATTCTCATAACAGTACCCGTCTTTCGGTATACAAGGACTCTGTCGCTTAATTTATACTGCTTATTTCCAATTACCGCATATGTATCCGTAAGTCTTGAAATTGTTCCGCCGTATTCTTTTAATTCGTTCATCTGTTCCACTACACCGTTATTCATAATAATCTTGCAGCCAATCTTCGACGGCATTGCGGCGCTGGTGGTATAGAACTGCTGCTGTCCGTCTATATCAATATTGTATGTATAGCTTCCCGGGAAGCCGCTCCTTGAAAGAATTGCTCCGTAAGCATACATATCTCCCGTAACGTTCTTTAAAATTAACTCCGAAATCTCACCGGCAGAATTTTTTGCACAATATAATACAGAATCGGAATTAATATTTAAGCCGTCAAGTCTTTGCGGATAGATAACTTTATAGCTGACCGCATCATATAAATCAGAAATAAGCGTATCGATGATTTTTACGTTATCCGCAATTTTGTATTTTCCTATTGTATACGCAGAACCATCCACTAAACCGCTTATTGTGGATTTCCCCTGCTCCTTTACAGTCGCAGAGCCATTACTAAACGATATGCGGCATACCTTGCCCATAAACCGGCTGCAATCGTTTGAAACTGTATACTCATTTTCCGAGCCGTCAGCTGTAACCAGTCTTATATAATAGCTTGAATATGTATTTCCCTTTGAATTTGTAAAGTTCTTCTTGCCGGTTTCCGTAACATATCCTACCGCCGAGCCGGACGAGGTATTCACACTTGATGACGCTACTCCCGCAACTTCTCCGTTGCGTCCCAAAAGCAGCGTTACAGTATCACCATAACGTACACTTCCGCTTGATGACAGCGCATTGAATGCGTCAACACCCTCTATCCTGTATTCTTTTCCCGAAACACTAACTGTCACAGGCGCATCCTTTGAAGGTGAAGCATTTTCATAAATACCTGTAACCTTATTTGTATAGGCAAGAACCATATTCAGCTCACTGCTGTAATAGATTATATCATTTATTTGTATCTCACTCGACTGAACCTTATTTCCGTCACGCATAACGGCTGTGGATGAATTTGTATCAAAGCTGTTAATCCACGATGATGACGTAACCTTAACAGGTCCTTCCATACTTCCCTTTTCATAACTTATATAGTCTATATCTCCGCCGTTACGCTTCACATAAACAACGTCGCCCATTGACATCTCATTCTTTACAACACCATATGTACTCTGTATACTTTCACGGTAGCATACTGTGCTGTCCTTCACGTCAAGCTGTGTAAATACACCGTTTTTATAACAAACAATTGCGTCGCTAAGCTGTGAATAAATAACATATCTTTCAAGCTTCTTATTTGCAATGCTGCTGCCACCATCAATAAGTATTGCGTAATCAATTGACCCGTTTGAATTTAAGTAAATCTTAAAGGTATCGCCCTTTGAAGCCTTTGCAGACGCAGTTTCATATGTAAAGGTCTGTGATTTGTAATATGTGGTAGTGTTTGAATTAATATCAAACACATCTCCGTCGAGAATTAAATCGCTGCCGATTATATTCGTTACAGTATATTCCTGCACCGCCTGCTCGCGAGGAGTAAACGAAACAAAATCCTCACCGTTTTTAACTACCATATCTCCCCGCCGTCCCACATAGTCAAAATTAAAGTCATCGTCAACCTCCACCATGCCGCCGCTTGTGTATATTTTGTCCATTCCGACAGAGCTATCCTCTTTGTTTGAGGCAATAATAGTCACACCCTCAATAACCTCACAGTCAAATACGCTTATAAGCTTCTGCTGACTATTCTTTATTTTAGTGTTCAGAGCATTGTAGACAAGATTTGCCACCTGCCTTCTTGTCAGATTTTCACCTATATATGCATCAACATTTTTTGTAAGCTCAAGATTTTCCGCCAACCCCGTCTGTCCGTAAGGCCACGAAACACCAAAATCTTCGTCTGTATATCCCAGCACACGCAAAAGTATTGTTACTGCTTCTTCATACAAAACCGTATCGTCAGGCTGGAAGGTTGCGTCTATATATCCCTGAACAAGTCCCGCCGAAACACCCGCCTTAACATACGGCGCTGACCAATGTGTATACGGCACATCATTAAACGGAGATATTTTCAGTCCAGAAGCCACAGTATTTTTATAGCTTGATGCCGCGACTGCAACCTTTGTAAATTCAGCCCTTGAAACCTCATCATCCAGACGATAATTTCCGTCACCGTCACCCTGCATAATATTCAGCGCCGACAGAAGATTTAATATATCCTCCTCATTATCCCATGAAGCAGACGCAGTATGCGCCATAATCAAAGCGGATAATATCAGCAAAACCGTTATAAACTTTTTCATAGCTATACTCACCTTTCACAAAACTAAACCTTAAAGAAAACCATTTAATTTTTCTTTCATCAGTCATATCTTAAAGCGTCAATAGGATTTAATCCTGCCGCCTTTTTAGCAGGTAAAAATCCGAATGCAATTCCTATTCCAACTGAAACCAAAAATGCTACAGCGATTGAGCCTACGGACGGTCTGACAGTAAGATCAAGCAGCACACCGCCAATCATCGCACATCCCGAACCTACTATTATACCCATAACTCCGCCCATGCAGCTTACAGTTCCGGCTTCTATAACAAACTGAGTCATGATATCCTTTTGCTTCGCTCCCAAGGATTTTCTTATGCCAATCTCCCTCGTTCTCTCTGTTACAGAAACCAACATAATGTTCATAATTCCTATTCCACCTACAAGCAATGAAATTGCAGCTATTGCAATCAGCATCGTTCCCATTGTATCCATCATTGACGACATCATGTCAATCATGGAAAGCATCGATATTACCGTGTAATAATCCGAATCACCTATTTTTTTATTCAGCATTTCTTTTATTATGCCCACTACTGCCGTAACATGGTCCTCATCAACCGCGCTTACAACATATGTATTAATTACACCGTTATTACTGAGTCTTGTAGCGTTTGTATATGGAATATATATACAGTCGTCACCGCTGCCGGCGCTGGAATCCTCTTTTTCCTCCAAAATACCCACAATTTTATACGGTACTCCGTTTATTTTTATTTTTTCACCTATCGGAATTGTACCTTCAAAAAATTCTTTTTGTATATATGTTCCGATAACGCAAACTTTCTGCATCCTTTCAATATCCACATACTGAATAAATCTTCCGTGCTCAACAACAAGACTTTTCATATCATTATATGTTTCTGCTACGCCGGTTGCAGATGTAGTTATGCTGTCAGTTCCTACCTTAACAGTTGAACGTACCGTTACCAAAGGCGATACCTGCGAAATAAGTCTTGGATTTTCTTCTGCAAGCTTGAATATATCAGCAGCCTTTATATTTTTTGTTTCAGACGGCGCGTTTATTGATACATTAATTGATGTTGTACCCAATTCAGCAAATGTATCGCTTACCATATTTGTAAGTCCGTTCATAAGACTCACAAGTATAATAACCGCCGCAATACCGATTATAATTCCAAGCATGGTAAGAAAGGAACGCATTTTATTATTAAAAATGCTCGAAATCGCCATAGAAAAGCATTTTGCTAAGCTCATCAAATCCTCCCTTTCCGGTTATTCTCCGGCTCTGTCCTGTGTTGCAACAATTCTGTCACCTTCAACAGGTCCGTCATATACTATTCTGCCGTCCGTTATGCGTACAATCCGTTTTGCCTGTGCAGCAATAGAGTTATCATGCGTTATAAGAACAATAGTGTTGCCCTCTTTATGAAGATTTTGTAAAAACACCATAACCTCTCTTCCGGTTCTTGAATCCAACGCACCTGTAGGCTCATCTGCAAGAATGACAGACGGATCTCCTGCAAGTGCGCGCGCAATAGATACTCTTTGCTGCTGACCTCCCGAAAGCTGCGATGGAAGATTATGCGCTTTTGAATCAAGTCCTACCTTCTTCAATGCTTCCATAGCGCGCGCCTTTTGTTCACTCTCCTTCACTCCGCCGTACAGTAGAGGAAGTGCAACATTATCAAGAACAGTCAGCTTAGGCAAAAGATTATATTGCTGAAATATAAAACCCAACATTTTGTTGCGTACCTCCGCAAGCTCATCATCTGTATATTGGCTTATATCCTTGCCGTTAAGCAAATACTGTCCCCTTGTCGGAACATCAAGACATCCGATTATATTCATACAGGTTGATTTACCGCTTCCGGACTGACCGACAATAGCAACAAATTCACCCTTTTCTATGGTAAGTGAAATTCCGTCCAGCGCATGGATTTCCGTATCACCCATATGATATATTTTGTAAATATCCTTTAATTCTACCAAAGACATACTGCCACCTCCTGTTTAACGCGGCATTTTGCCGTTTGGGCCTCCGCCGCCGGGAGCGCCGCTTCCGCCGCCCGGACCTCCGCCACTCATTTGATCATGCATTGTTTCAAGACTAAAATCATCCTTTATTTCAAGCTCCTGTCCCTTTATAAGATCGCCTTCCTTCAGTCCTGATTTAATCTCTATATAATTCTCATCATTTATTCCGATTTTTACCTCAACACTCTTAAACCCGTCAGGCGCAGTATCCTCCTCGGATTCCTTTTTACCCTGCACATATACTATATTACCGCGGTTTACGCTGTTTACCGGAACTGCAAGCGTATTTTTAGATTCAGAAACAATAATCTCAGCGTCAATATTCATTCCCGGCATCAGACTGCCGTATTTTTCAATAACTACAGTAACAGGATATGTAGTTACACCGTTTTCGGCAGTTCCATTGATGCTGATATTATCAACAACTCCTTCAAATGTTTCACCCTCAATAGCATCCGCGGTAATTCTGACACTCTGACCTACCTTTATTTTTGAAATATCTACTTCATCAACCTTTATTTCAAATTTCATACTTGATAAATCATAAATAATACACATAGGCTCAACGGAGGATTTAGTAGTATCCATCTTATCTCCCGCCTTAACATTTTTAGTAACAACCTTTCCGGAAATCGGCGCGGTAATTGTATAATCCTCAAGCGTCTTTTTTGCCTTTTCAAGCGACAGCTTTGCATCGCTTAATGATAATTCCGCAGATTTTATAGCGCTGTCCTTTGAAAAGGTATCGCTTGCAAGCACCGCCTTCTCCAATGCCAGATTTGCATCATTTAACGACACCTTGGCATTGGATATAGCTGAATCCTGTGAATATTCATCACTTGCAAGCACTGCCTTATCAAGTGTCAGTCTTGCGTCATTTAGTGTTAATTCCGCCATCCTCAGCTGCGAGTTTGCCGAATCGGACTCCATACGCACAACAGCCTCGCCGTTCTGCACCCCATCGTTTTCAGATTTTAAAACTTCCTTTACTGTTCCGGAAGTCTTGGCACTTACAGCCCAAACATTTACATATTCAAAATTGGCGGCATCATTACACGCTGTTCCATTTACCTCAGCAGTTGCTTTATCATTTACAGTCAGAGCTCCCGGATTATCAAGCTCCATCGTAACATATTTGACTATTGCATGATTTTCTGTTGCAACAGCTTCACTGCCAATCTCTGTTACAACCGCATTTATAACATCACCCGTACCTACAACCGTAAGAGCGGCTGTATCACCAATATGTATATTCGCTGTATCAATCTCATTAAAAGGCAATCGCACCTTCATACGGTTATCCACATACACATCCGCTATTCTTCCTCCAGTATTAATCACCTCGCCGTCTGAAACATATACCTTCGCAATTTTTCCGCTTATGCCCGATACTACATTTAAATCATTTACTGCTTTCTGCGCGTCATTATAAGACTGCTGCGCCTTATCAACCGCAATCTGTGCACTTTTAACATTCTTATCATTAGTAGATGCGTTTTGTGTTTTTGCTTTTACCGCGTCATCATAAGTCTGCTGTGCTTTCTCGACCGCCAAACGCGCACTTTTAACACTTTTATCATTCGTATTGCCGGTAAGTGACTTGTCTTTTACCGCGTCATTATAACTCTGCTGTGCTTTTGTTACGGCATTTTCAGCAGTCTTTAAGTTATTTTCAGCAGTCTGAGCATCAAGCTGATACAGCTTATCACCTTTTTTCACGATATCTCCTTCGGATATAAAATCATGTGTGATTTCTCCGGTAACAATAGCTGTGATTGAGTAGGAATCCTTAGGCTTGATTACAGCGCTGCCCGTAACAGTATTAGTAATATCACGTCTTTCGACAGCTACCAATGTTTCACCCTGATTATTCTTTTTTAGTTTGCCGGCACTGCATGCTGCAAATACAGATATAATAATCACCAAAACAACAGCAAATATTATTAATGCTTTCAGTTTTATCGTTTTGCCGAAAATCCTAAACTGCTTCTTTTCCTTATCAAAAGAAAAACTCTTCAAAATCCCCTTAAACGTCATATCCTCAATCCCTTCAGAAAAAAATCCTATACCTCTTTAACTGCCTTTAAAACATTTTCCAATATTACAAAGAGTGTTTCAATATCCTTTTCATCTACGCTTTTTATTATCTCAGAAAAAAGCTCCTCATGTTTTTTGCACTGCTCAATTACCAAATCCCTGCCTTTTCTTGTCGTTGTTATGCATATCTGACGACGATCCTCCTTATTAATCGTCCGTTCTATAAGCTCCTTCTTCTCCAGCGCGTTAAGCATCTGCGATACCGCCGGTTTGCTTATTCTTAAGTATTCACTGATTAATTTCGTTGTCACATTAACATTTCTTTTTTCATAATCCATAAGCAGCCTCAGCATATAAAATTCGCCTATTGAAAATTCTTCAAAAGGACACCTATCCATAATTGACTGCTTTATTTCTTCCACCAAAGAAAAATATTTATCCCAGATTAATTTATCCAAATTTCTCCCCCCAAAAAAACATAATCGTTAATTTGCTTAATATTTTACCACCCTTACATATCTCTGTCAATAAAATTAAAATATATTCATGATTTTTAACACAATACTCATAATTTTTAACACAGTTTATTCATATTTCAATTGAAATACCCATCTTTTTATTATATAATAATAACACAAATTTATAATAATAAGGTGATTTTAAATGAAACAATTAATTGATACGGCAATGGGAAGAAGAAATGGCGACTTAGTATTAAAAAACGGAAAAATCATAGATGTTTTTTCAGGGAATATTTTTACCGCCGATGTAGCTATAACGGATGGAAAAATATGCGGTGTAGGTAATTATTCATCAGATAACGAAGCTGATTTGCACGGAAAATATGTTATTCCGGGACTGATTGATACACATATGCATATCGAATCCTCCATGGTTACACCCGCAGAATATGCAAAAACAGTAATGCCGCACGGCATAACTACGGTTATAGCCGATCCGCACGAAATTACTAATGTTTGCGGCGAAAACGGGCTTAAATTTATGAAAAAAAGCGCTGAAACTGTTCCGCTTGATATAAAATTCATGCTGCCCTCCTGTGTTCCTGCAACTCCGTTTGAACATTCCGGCGCAGCGCTCACAGCGGAAGATACAAAAAGACTTGCACCCGATTTTTTCGGCATAGGCGAAATGATGAACTATCCCGGAATTGTAAACTGTGATGAAGAAACCTTAAGCAAGCTTATAGGCGACAGAATAGACGGTCATGCGCCTATGCTGACAGGCAATGGACTTGACGCGTATATTAGCGCCGGAATTAAAACAGACCATGAATGTGGAAATACAGAGGAAATGCTTGAAAAAATCAGCAAAGGAATGTATATTCTTATCCGTGAAGGAACTCTTTCAAAGGATTTGGCACATCTTATTAATGGACTCAATCCCTATACACTCCGCCGCTGTATGTTCTGTACCGACGACCGTTTCATAGGTGAAATTCATCGCAGCGGCAGCATTGATTACTGTATAAGGGAATCAATAGAATTAGGTATCAAGCCTATTGATGCAATAATTATGGCTACCCAAAATGCCGCCGAATGTTACGGAATGAAACAAAAAGGCGCCATTGCACCGTCATATGATGCGGATATTATAATAAGCGAGGATTTATCACTGACTAAGATAACACAGGTTTATAAGGATGGAATACTTGTCGCTCAAAACGGCGCCGCCCTGTTTGACACTACCCCGACTGATATTTCTTCAGTTATCAACAGTGTTCATTTACCCAAAATAACTCCCAATTTTTTTGCCTTTATGCCAAAAAGTGAATTTTTTCCGGCAATTGAGCTTATACCGGATACTATCGTTACAAAAAAGGTTTCCGCAAAAATCAGCGATTCACTTTCAAAAGTATGTGTAATTGAAAGACATCACAATCTCGGCACAAAGGGATTTGGATTTGTTACTAATTACGGAATTAAAAATGCGGCAATTGCAACATCAATCGGTCACGATTCACATAATATAATCGTTATCGGCGATAACGATGTTGACATGGCAGAAGCAGTAAATGCACTCGGAAAATCCGGCGGAATTGCAATAAGTAAAAACGGCGAAATTCTTGAACATCTTCCCCTGGAAATTGCAGGACTGATTTCAACAAAACCGGCAGCTGAAGTTATTTCACAGCACGATAAGCTTTGCAAAACAGCCAGAGAAATTGGGGTAACGGACGGAATTGAACCGTTTCTGTCACTTGCATTCCTTCCGCTTCCGGTAATACCTGAAATTCGTGTTACGGATATGGGGTTATTTGATGTGACAAAATTTGAATTTATCGAATAAATTCATTCTAATACAACAACTTGATTTATTGTAAAATATCAGCGGCATACGACCGCTGATATTTTTATGCAAAAAAATACACACTCCGAAGAGTGTGTATTTTGTTGCTTTAATTATTCTGCGCTTGATTCGCTGTTGTCCTCACTTGCTGCTGTGTACATCAGACCTGCCTGAGCTGTGATAGTGTTTGTACCATCGCTAAACGTATACTGGTAATCTGTATTAACAACAGTTAAACCGGCTTCATTCATTGCCTGTGCAACAACTGCTGCCCAGCAGTTAGCTGCGTTGTATGATGAATGAAGTGTATCGCCTGAGTTGTTATATATACCAGGCTTATCGGTTGTACCTACTATTATCTCACTTCTCTCAGCATCCGTTAATGTGCCATATTTAGAATTCAAGAACTCATAGCTGTACTTAGCAAGGTCAATAAGAGTTGTATCCTCTACCTCTGCCGCAACCTCGCGGATAGCAGCTGACCAAACAACGCTTCCGTTATAATCATGAGCAGATGCATTCGGAGTTACAAGGAATGTAGTAAGTCCCATTTCGTTTGCTGTGTTAAGCATATCCTTTACAGCTTCTCTCATTTCAGCATCTGTTGAATGTGATCTGTCATTGTAGCCGCTTTCAAGGATCATAATATCGCCCGGCTGAGCGCTTCCCAAAACATTTGTGAACGCGTCAGATCTCATACCTGTTGCCCATGCGCCGCTGTTACCAAGGTTTGTAACCTCTGCGCCTGAAATGTAATTCTGAAGAACCTGACCCCAGCCTGTTCTTACATATCCTTCTTTGCCTTCAGGAGCAACACCATAGTAGTTAGCTACAAGAGAGTCACCAATTACATAAACTCTCTTTGATCTTGTAACGATAGATGGTGATTTTACAAATTTCACCTTTGTGATTGTTGTTCCGCCACTCTTGTCATCGCGATAATTAAAGTTTGCATATCCCTGCGCGATAACAACATCGTTTGCTGTGTATTCTGTAGATGCCGCAATAACTCTGCCTATTGTCCAGTTATCACTTCCCTGATTGATGTTATTGAACATCATCTGGTTGTTTACATATACGTCTGTTCTTGCTCCGTTACTTGCTGTAACAGTTACATTATATCTGTCTGCCGGAACAGGAACCTTTGTGTTCATATTTGTTTCATAAACCGGAGCAACCTCAACCTTATTTGCACCCGTTGTATCAGCAGTAATCTTATTATCTGTCACGTCAGCCTTTGCAACAACGCTGCTCTTAACCAATGCGCCGTCTGCCGTAGCTGTTGTAACCTGATAACCGGTAATTGCAGCACTGTCCTTGATAGTTGCAAGAGAAATCTCTGTTGAGTCACCTGTTGCATCAGTTGTAACATAGTATGATGCTACTGTTACAGGGATAACAATCTTAGCTTCCTTATCAGGGTTACCTACTGTTACTGTAATATTTGCGCTGCCGGGTGCAACTGCTGTTGCCTCGCCTGTTTCAGCGTCAACAGTGATTACCTCTGTATTATCAGATGTGAATTTCGGTGCAAACATTGAAATTACATTTGCGCCATATTGATCGACAAGTGATGTTACCTCATACTGACCCTTCTGACCTACTTCATAAGCGTTAGGACCGTCCGCAACTGCTGTTACATTTGCAAAATCTCTTATTACAACGTCCATGCTTGCTGTCTTGCCTGTTGAGCCTGTGCAGGTAACCTTAACCGGACCCGGAACAGCCTCGTCTGTTACTGACAACACGCCGGTTGTCGGATCAATTGAAATACCGTCCAGACCCGGTGCTTCTTCAATAATTACTTCATATTCCTCAATACTTCCAACAGGTGCAAGCGGTTCCATGCTCTCAAGGCTCTTCCAAAGCATAACCTTTGCATTATCAGCACTTTCTTCAACTAGAACCTCTGTCTGACCTGCTTTTATAGTAACTTCTTCTGTTCGAAGGCTCTTAAGAATACCTGATGAATTATAAGCACCTATTATAGCTATTGCCTTCATATCCTCAGCAGGAGCTGAAGCCAGCGTAAACTTAGCGCCCTTCTTTGTTGTCTTATTCGGTCTTTCAACTGTCCATGTAAAGGTTTCGTCCTTTGTTATAACAGACTCTGTTTTGCCATAAGTCTGCGTAACAGTCTTACCTGAAATTTTAGCAAAATCAGCTGTTCCTATTATAGCCATATACATAGGATCAGGCTCTGTAATTTTAATTTCGTTTGTTCTCAGCTCACCGTTATATCTGTAAAGACCTGTTGACATACCTGTGA
>JALEPO010000106.1 GCA_022768695.1 Clostridia bacterium | reverse complement strand
GATATTGATATTGAGGAGGTATCGGGTAATATTTCAGCGAGCTGTGCATACGGCGATATTAATATCGAAAGGATTTCAGGAAACAATATAACACTTGAAAACAATTGCGGTGACGTTGAGGGTACAATCCTTGGCAATGAGGCAGATTACACAATCAATGCCGAAACAAACCTTGGAGATAAGAACATACAAAACAGAATGGGAGGTAAAAAAACACTTGACGTTAGAACGGATGCCGGTGATATATCTGTAAAATTTATTACTGAAGCATCCTCTGTTTCTTAAATGGGATACTTTATTTAGACAATAAAATGTTAAATTATCATTTGGATAAAAACTGCGGCACGATTGGAAACTGTGTAACCGCAGTTTTTTTACTGTGATTTACTTATATTTTACAAAATATAAGATTGTTTTTACTTACATCAATAATTCCTTACTCGGATTTGATGCGGCTTTACATTAAATATGCTACAATGTGTATGTTGGTAAAACAAAATTAAAAGTGACATTTAGGAGGAATGAAAAAATGAAAGTAAAAAAGATTTTAGGTTTAGGTTTGGTAACCGCTATGATAGCGGTAGCAGCTTCAGGTTGCACAACTTCGTCAGAAACTTCAAGTTCTTCAACTGCGTCAAGCGGATCAGACAGCTCAGCATTTAAAGCAGACAGAGCCATTACTGTAGTTTCGCGTGAGGATGGTTCAGGCACAAGAGGCGCATTTATTGAGTTATTCGGAATAGAGGAAAAGGATGCAAACGGCAATAAGACAGATAAAACAACGACAGAGGCTATTATAGCAAACAAGACAGATGTAATGCTTACTAATGTAGCAGGTGACGAGTATGCAATCGGTTATGTTTCGCTTGGTTCGTTGTCAAGCAGTGTAAAAGCGGTTAAGATTGATGGAACAGATGCGACACCTGAAAATGTAAAAAACGGTACATATAAAATAGCAAGACCGTTCAATATTGCAACAAAAGCAGAAATTTCTGACACAGCCAAGGATTTTATCGACTTTATTTTGAGTCAGGAAGGTCAGGAGGTTGTTACAAACGGATATATTCCTGTAAACGATTCAGCGTCGGCATACAGTGGCTCAAAGCCGGCAGGTAAGATTGTTGTTGCAGGCTCATCATCTGTATCTCCTATAATGGAAAAGTTAAAGGAAGCATATCTTGCTGTAAACACAAATGCTGAAATAGAAATTCAGACAAGCGATTCAACCTCAGGCATGAACGGTGCAATAGAAGGAACCTGCGATATTGGTATGGCTTCAAGAGATCTTAAGGAAAGCGAGCTGGCAGAGCTTACCCCGACAGCTATTGCGCTTGACGGTATAGCGGTAATAGTAAACAACCAAAATCCGATTGAAAATCTTACTTCAGATAGTGTAAAGACAATATTTACAGGTGAAGTTACATCTTGGAGTGAAGCAGAATGAAAAAATACCGGGAAAAGATAATGGGCGGCGTGTTTTTTACCGCTGCCCTTACGTCAATACTTGCTGTATTTTTGATATGCTTGTTCCTGTTTGTAAACGGAATTCCGGCTATTGGAAAAATCGGTGTTTTTGATTTCCTTTTGGGTAAAACATGGGCGCCCTCAAACAGTCCGGCATCATACGGAATTTTCCCTATGATACTGGGAAGTATATACATCACAGCCGGCGCGGTGATTGTAGGTGTTCCTATCGGAATTTTAACATCAATATTTATGGCGAAGTATTGTCCTAAAAAACTTTATAAAATATTAAAGCCGGCGACTGAGCTGCTGGCAGGTATTCCGTCAGTCGTATATGGATTTTTTGGACTTGTGGCAATTGTTCCACTGATAAGAACTGTTTTCGGAGGAACGGGAAGCAGTATTCTTGCTGCTTCGCTGCTGCTGGGCATTATGATTTTACCGACAATTATAGGCGTGAGTGAATCAGCAATACGCGCGGTGCCGGAAAGCTATTACGAGGGCTCTCTTGCGTTGGGTGCAAGCCACGAGAGAAGTATTTTCAAGGCTGTTCTTCCGGCGGCAAAATCCGGAATTATGGCAGGAGTAGTCCTTGGTATAGGACGCGCGATAGGTGAAACAATGGCGGTTATTATGGTTGCCGGAAATCAGGCGAGAATGCCGGCAGGTCTTTTAAAGGGTATAAGAACTCTGACTGCAAACATTGTTATTGAAATGGGTTATGCGGCTGAGCTTCACCGTGAAGCGCTTATTGCAACCGGAGTCGTGCTGTTTATCTTCATTCTGATTATTAATCTTTGTTTTTCAGTTCTGCAAAGGAGGGATAAGAAATGACAGATGCTATTAATAATGTTACCTTTGCCGATAAGCTGAAAGGCTATCTTAAAAATCCCGCCTCTATGGTGCTGATGCTTTTGGTTATGATCTCAGCGGTTATTACCTTTGCGGTGCTGCTGTTTATCATTGCATATATAGTAATAAACGGTGTGCCTAATCTTACACCGGAGCTGTTTTCTATACATTATACAACAGAGAATGTGTCTATGCTGCCGTCAATTATAAACACGTTTATAATGACAATATGCGCGCTTGTTATAGCGGTGCCGCTTGGTATATTTACAGCTATTTATCTTGTTGAATACGCAAAACGCGGAAATAAGCTCGTAAGCGTTATTGGTGTAACTGCGGAAACTCTTTCGGGCATTCCGTCTATTGTGTACGGATTGTTTGGTATGCTGTTCTTTGTAACCTATTTAAAATGGGGTTATTCAATTCTTGCGGGTGCCTGCACACTGGCAATTATGATACTTCCTCTGATTATGCGTACTACGGAGGAGGCTCTTAAGTCCGTTTCCGATTCATATCGTGAAGCAAGCTTCGGACTGGGAGCGGGAAGACTCAGAACAGTATTTAAGGTGGTTCTTCCTGCGGCGGTGCCGGGTATACTTGCCGGTATTATACTTGCAATAGGAAGAATAGTCGGAGAAACGGCGGCATTAATCTATACGGCAGGTACTGTAGCAGAGGTTCCGTCTAATCTCATGTCATCGGGACGTACGCTTGCTATACACACATATGTGCTGTCGAGCGAGGGATTGTACACAAATCAGGCATATGCAACGGCGGTGGTGCTGCTTGCGATAGTATTGCTGATAAACATTTTATCATCTGCGGCGGCGAAAAAGCTGGCGTCAAAATAAGGAGAATTTAACATGACAGATAATTTTAGCAATATACCAAAATTTAAAATTTCGGATATGAATTTATATTACGGTGCATTTCAGGCACTGCATGACATAAATATAGATATAGACGAAAAGAAAATTACAGCATTTATCGGTCCTTCCGGCTGCGGAAAATCCACACTTTTAAAATCTCTCAACCGTATGAACGACTTGGTTGAGGGCTGCAAAATAACAGGCAGTATTCTTTTGGACGGCGAAGATATTTACGGGGATATAGATACAAATCTTCTGAGAAAACGTGTCGGAATGGTATTTCAGAAGCCTAATCCGTTTCCAATGAGTATTTATGACAATATTGCATATGGACCAAGAACCCATGGTATACATTCAAAATCGCAGCTTGATGAAATAGTTGAAAAATCGTTAAGAAATGCCGCTATATGGGATGAGGTTAAGGATCGTCTTAAAAAAAGCGCGCTGGGAATGTCCGGAGGACAGCAGCAAAGATTGTGTATCGCGCGCGCATTAGCGGTAGAGCCTGAGGTATTGCTTATGGACGAACCGACATCAGCGCTTGATCCTATTTCCACTTCAAAAATAGAGGATCTTGTTCTTGAATTAAAAGAGAAGTATACAATAGTAATGGTAACTCATAATATGCAGCAGGCAACACGAGTATCGGACAAAACTGCGTTTTTCCTCTTGGGTGAGGTGGTTGAATATGATGATACAGTCAAGCTGTTCAGCAAGCCGGAAGATAAAAGAACAGAAGATTATATTACCGGAAGATTCGGTTGATTGTTTATAAAGTGAAAGGATGTAAAAAGCATGAGAGATAAGTTCAATCAGCAGTTGGAAAAATTAAATCAGGATCTTATAGAAATGGGCGGTCTTATTGAAAATTCTATTGCCGGAGCGGTTACGGCAATAACCTCAAATGACAAAGAGCTGGCGAAGAAAATTCTTGAAGCGGACAGCGATATTAATCATAAGGAACGTGAAATAGAAGGCTTGTGTCTAAATCTTCTTTTGAAGCAGCAGCCTGTCGCAAGCGATTTAAGACTGATTTCGGCGGCGTTGAAAATGATTACTGATATGGAGCGTATAGGCGATCAGGCTTCGGATATATGTGAAATAGAGCTCACTTCGGAGTTTATAGCAAACGCTCAGATGCCTGATCCTATAAAGGACATGGCAAAGCATGCAATAAATATGGTAAATATGAGCATCGAAGCCTTTGTTAAGAAGGATATGCAGATGGCGCAGGGCGTAAAGGAAGAAGATGAAATTGTAGATAATCTGTTCAGACTTATGAGGTCTGATTTAATAGAAAGTATACGCCAAAATACAAGCGGTGACGAACAGGCTATTGATGTGTTCATGATTGCGAAATATCTTGAAAAAATCGCAGACCATGCGGTAAATGTTGCAGGATGGGTAATATTTTCAATGACGGGCGAGCATATAGATAAAATAATAAATTCCTGATGTTCATATTGAATATAGTTTATTAACAATAGGGAAAAATATTTTGAGTATCATAACCGAATAAATTTTACATAGATTTTACATAAAATTTGCCCAGAATTAAGATACCCCTGATGACAATTTTACTTTTATTTGTTATAATTATAGAAAATACATAAATAACAAGGAGATGTCATATGGATATTTTTGCAATATTTACATTGCTTGGCGGACTTGCCATGTTTCTGTACGGAATGAATCTTATGGGTGACGGTCTTGAGCGTATGGGCGGCGGTAAATTTGAAAGGGTACTCGAAAAGCTTACAAATAACACGCTTAAGGGAGTTATACTGGGTGCCGGAATTACCGCAGTCATACAATCATCATCGGCAACGACCGTAATGGTTGTGGGATTTGTAAATTCGGGTATTATGAAGCTTAGTCAGGCTATAGGCATCATTATGGGCGCTAATGTCGGAACGACTATTACCTCATGGATTCTTAGTCTTACAAACATCCAGGGTGATAACCTGATTATGAATTTGCTCAAGCCTGCTAATTTTACGCCTGTTCTTGCTTTCGCGGGAATTGTAATGACTATGGCGTCTAAAAAAGATAAGATAAAGAATGTAGGACATATTTTTATAGGCTTTGCGGTTCTGATGTTCGGCATGGAGATGATGTCTGATTCGGTTAAGCCCTTGGCGGATGTTCCGGAGTTTACTAATATTCTTGTCATGTTTAAAAATCCGGTTATGGGTGTTATTGTAGGCGCGTTGCTTACAGCGGTTATTCAGTCATCATCAGCGTCGGTCGGTATTTTGCAGGCATTGTCCGTAACGGGCGCAATAAGCTTTGGCGCGGCAATTCCGATTATTTTGGGACAAAATATCGGTACCTGTGTTACTGCGCTTATCTCGTGTATAGGAGCGAATAAAAATGCCAAGCGTGCAGCAATGGTGCATTTGTATTTTAATATTATAGGTACATTGCTGTTTTTGATACTATTCTATACATTAAATGCAATCATCCATTTCTCCTTTGTAGACGCATCTGTAGACGCGTTTTCAATAGCTATTGTTCATACTATTTTCAATTTGGTAACAACAACAATGCTGCTGCCGTTCAAGGGTGTTCTGGAGAAGCTTGCGGTTATGTCCGTTAAGGATACAAACAAGGAAACAACTTTATTGGACGAGCGTTTTCTGCAAACACCTTCATACGCTATTGAACGCTGTATGGCGCTGACGTCAAATATGGGATATATTGCAAGAGAAGCTGTTTCAACTGCCGTATCTATGATTGAAGAATATTCTGAAAAGCAGGATAAAATAGTGGTTGATTATGAAGCTGAGGTTGACCATTATGAGGACTTGCTTGGCAGCTATCTTGTGAAGCTGAGTTCGAAGGATTTAAGTGTGGAGGATTCGCAGCGTGTTTCGCTGTTGCTCCATGCTATAGGCGATTTTGAACAGATTACCGATATTGCAGTTAAGCTGCTCTATATTATTCGTGAAATTCATCAGAAGAAGGTGACGTTCTCGGATAAGGCAAAGTGTGAATTGGAAATAGTAACGAATGCTATTTTTGAAATTATGGATTTAACTATTGAAGCATTTTCCAATAATAATCTTGAGGCCATTGACCGTATAGAATCATTGGAATCAGTTATCGACGGATTAAAGAAAGAGCTTAAAAACCGTCACATTCACCGTCTGAGGGATGGACGATGCAGTATTGAAACAGGCTTTGTATTCTCGGATTATGTAAGCAGTCTTGAAAAAATTTCAGACCACTGTTCAAATATAGCCGTAAGTATTGAACAGCTTATAGCGCAGAATTACGAGCTGCATCAGTCCATGCATGAAAAGAAAACAGAGGCAGAATATAAGGAAATGTATATGCATTACAGTAAAAAGTATGCTTTGCCGTTTTCAACCTCGGGTATGGAGCGGGAGGCTCACGCATAATTTAATTAGTATTTAAACGAAGAAAACAGCGTTATTTCATGATGAGAAGTAACGCTGTTTTTATATGTTTATGTATATATTATTTAAACAACTGTTTAAATAAATTTTCATCCAATCTCTGAGATGGATTAAATTCATCGGAATTAACATATTTCATAATGCTGTATTTTAATGCGTGAACTGCTTTTTTATCTATGTCAAGATTAAATCCGCAGAATAAAATATCAGCGTTACCGATTTTTGCTTCAAAAAGCGGTGAACGAGGGGTATTATCAAAGAAGTTTGGTACAGGCTCAATCAGCAGATTAAACTCCTCAGGCAGTGATGATATATCTGTGCTTACAGAATTGTCAATCGGGTGCTTCCATTGGAAGTTTGCAAAGGAGTCTGTAGGAAATTCTCTGAAAATAGGGTGCTTATTATCGCAAATCAGACCGCAGGCGCGCTGTGACTTAAACCATGCCGGCGACCAGAAAACAGGCTTAAACAATCCCTCTATAGGATTTTTCAGATTTTTAGTATCTGCTATAACAATCGCTTTTCCGCCGTTTTGGATGATTTCCTCAAGCTTGTCTGTATATCCGTTTATTACCGGAATTTTATTGTCATATTCCGCTGCGGGATAAACGAATATATTCCAGCGGTTGGTAAATTCCTCAACGGATAATACTGCTGTAAGCATTGACGGCTTACTGATAAAATCAAGCGAAAACGAAATGCTTGTATCGGATGTGCTTGTCTTATAAACAAGCGTATCGTTATCGTACAGACTGAAAGTATATACTATATCTTCAATATCCTTATTTCCGTAGTTATACAGATCAAAATCAGCGGTAAAGTTTTCGGTATTTCCGAAAATTCGGTTTGCTTTCATGAGCGGAACCACAGGCGAACAAAATTCACAGAACTCTTTTGGAGTAATTAGTCCTTTGCTGTTCCAGAATACGTCAAGCAGACCTATGGTTGCTGTACCCTGACCTGTATAATCAGCAAGACCGAGAAGCTGAAATCCGCCCATTTTGTGCGTCCTGAGGGATGCCTCTATATCCTCTTTATACAGTAGCACGGCAAGCTTTCCTGAGGCATAGATATAGTCATTGAGCTTATGATATATATTGTGCTGCTTCATTTTCTCGCCTATTATTTCAAAATTTACCGGCAGCATATTTCCTGTGTATTCTGAAACGCTGTCTACATTGGGATACACGCAGTACTGTCCGACCTCGAAGGAAACAACCGGAATTTCCAGCGCGTCTATGGCATCGTCGTATGAAAGGCGTGTATGCTCTGAGATGATATCATGGAATACCTGAATCCGTATTCTGCGATCTGCCGCCTGGAATGCGCAGAAATAATCGTCCGCCGGAGAAACTGCTCTGTCAAAATTAGAGGTGAGAGTGTACAAACGTCTGTTATCCAACGCTTTTATCTGAGTAGTCATATTCTCTAAAAGCTCAAAATCACCGAGAAGCTCGTTTCCGTTTGAAAACATAATAAAGGACGGATGATTTCCGAAGGCTTGTGAAATATTTACCATTTCCTGACTGTAATAATATTTGTGTATTGGGTCATCTCCGGCCGCAAGAGCGCAAACATCAGTATTAAGCCAAAAGGGCATTTCTGCGAGAATATATACTCCTGTCATGTCTGCGGCGGCAAATGCCGCCTCGGGAGGACACCATGCATGAAAACGTATATGATTAAGACCATATTCCTTTATGGTTCGCATAGTGTGCAGCCATGTTTCAATGTCTGTAGGGGGGTATCCTGTCATAGGATAAATGGCGCAGTCAAGCGTGCCTCTGAGTGCAATTGCCTTTCCGTTGAGGATAAATTCTCTGCCTTTTACCGCTATGGTACGCATACCGAAGGTAACTGTTTTCTCGTCATAGCCGTGAGTGATTTTTGAGGCTTCATGCTCTGCTGTGCAGATATCCTCCGTTTCTGAGGAAAGAGAAACACCGTTATATGTAAGTGTGGCGGTCATTTTATAAAGCGCCGGATTAAATTCATCCCAATATTCAATATTTTCACTCATTGGATAGTCCAGATGAATAATCTGTTTTTTTGTATATATAGCTTTTTCATAGGTTATTTTAGTAAGCTCTGTTCCGTCCGGCGCAGTTGCCTGTAATGTGATAATCACGCTGCGTTTGTCATGAGGTGAAGCGCAGTCGCTGCATACGGTAAGCTTTGCGGTGACAGAATTTTCGCAAGGAAAAAGCTGTATATTTGAAATGTGAAAAATGTCCTCGCAGCGAAGCTCTATTTTTCCGATAATGCCAATCCATATTGATTGTGTATCATCGCTGTAGCCGCTCGACATACCGTCAGCGTTGATTAAATCGGAGTTATCAAGGCGGATGGTTATTGTGTGATTGCCGGGGGTGAGCTTTCCTGTTACGTCATATATATGCGGAGTGGAAAGCTCAATTATTTGTCTGCCGATTTTTATTCCATCAATCCATAAATCCGACGCCATATTAATTCTTTCAAAAAACAGAGTAAGATTTTTATTCAAAAATTCTTCCGGAAGCTCAAATTCACGCTGCAGCCATAGAGCACCGGTGTAGCTGTAACGCTGTCTTAAGCAGCGTACAGTCTGCTCTGTAAGCTCGGTGAATTTTTCCTGCTTTTCCCCGACAGCGTTCTCGCAAGCGCTGCCGGGAAGTATAAAGTTCTCGTTTTTTAGTTTGCGTTCATAAAATTTTTCTGTTATGCCGGTATTATTTGGATCGGTTTCGTACCGCCATGAACCTGATAGGTTTATTGTCTGCAATTTATAATCCTCCTGTGATTATGCCAATTCAATTAATCCCTGATGTGATATATTTTTTTCAAGTCCGGCAGAAATGAATTTTTCAGCCTTTTCTGTATTACCCATACCAAGGTATCCCAAAGCCGCCATGAAGCAGCAGTGAACAAAATTCTTTCTGTCAAGGTCGCTTTCAAAAATCAAAAAGTCAGGCAATGATACCGCAAAATAGTCGATTTCGATATGGTCGTTTATATGCTGCTCACCAAAATCAATAAGCTTGTTGAAACGTCCTCTTGCTGCCTTTTCATCGCCAAGCTCGCGCGCTGCCAATGCCTGATAATATAGCATTTCAGGCGGCTGATCATTATAATACATGGCAGAGGATAGATTATCGCTTCCGCGCAATGCAAGCTTGAAATATTCTACTGATTTGATGTGGTCGATTGGCGCGTACACCTTGCCGAGCATATAGTAAATATCATTGTCAAGAGTTCCGTAAAGCTTGCCCTCACCGAGATTTTCGGGATACACAAGCGCGGCCTCAAGCTTTTCGACGGCACCCTCATAGTCCTTTTTTTCAAGACATTCAGCCGCAAGTCCCATAAGTGATTTTTTATACTGTGCCGTAATTTTTCCTTCGCCGCCCTCCCATGGGTGGAAATTGTGCGTTATAATAGCCTTTAAGGCACGGTCATAATACTTTTCACAGTTGAGAAGCGTAATATATTCCGTATATAAATCATCACGCTGAACAAGCAGGTCGGAATGCTCCGCCATTGTAACAAGGCGCTTGTTTACAGGCATATTTATCTGCTTATAAAGCTGGTCAAGCTCATAGAAAATTCTTGCGTCGTCGGGGGCGATACGGAATGCTTTTTCCATTTCGCGCTGCGCCGATTCGGCATCGCCGAGCTTGTTAAAATATGCAAGTGAAAGATTACGGTGCACTATAGGATTTGCGTCGTTTATTTCGGCTGATTTTTTCCACAGCTCTATTGCGCGCTCCCACTGACCTTTGTCGTAAAGAAGATTACCTAAAAGATACGGCGCATTTTCGTCATTCGGATTGTTTTCTATCGCATATTCAAGAATTGTAATATCTGCAAGCCTGTTGGGGAAGCAGTATGTGCAGTCGCACTTTGAAGCAATTTCAAGCTCAACATCGCTGTTTGAATAATATGCCATATAATAGTGAAGCATAGGCTTTTCCGCTTCTGAGATAAGCGCAAGTACCTTTGCCGCCTCATCAAAAAGACCAAATTCATAATAATTAAGCGATAACTCTATATAATTCTTTAAATCGCCGCGCATAATTACGGTAAGCTCATTGAGAATATTAAAATCGTTAGTCAGCCGGTAAAGCTCATATCTGCATCCGAAATCAAGCGGGTCAATATTGTTCGTTTCAAGAGCAAGCTTTTTAGCTTCTTCCGTGCGGTTTGTAAGTCGCAGAAGCGAGGTTTTAAGATTACGCGCTTTTAGATTGCGGATACCTTTGTTCAGTGACTGCTCTGCAAACGATAAGGCTTCATCCAGCTTACCTTTTTTTGCGCTGATGCAGGCAAGCTGATAGAAACCCTTATCCTGCATTGCGCTTGACCATATTGATTTATAGAAGGCGTCAAACGCCTCGTCAAGTCTGCCCTGACGCTTAAGTGATAATCCAAGATTGTAGTATGGTTCACAGTCATATGGATTTGGATTTTTCCAAGTGGATTTTTTTATCGCGGCACGGAAATATTTTTCGCTTTCCTTGAAATATCCGTTTTTATAAAGATACTTTCCGTAGCCGTTGTTAAGACGTATATCTGTGGAATCACGCTTAAGTCCCTCGAGATAGTAAGGAACGGGAGAATATGTTGCGTGACGGTACTGCTCAAGATGAAGCGCTGTCAGGTACAGCTCCTCAAGAGAAGATATTTCTTCAGGCTTTTTAGCTGCTTTAGCTGCTTCGGGCATTTTTTCGATTTTTTCTTCTTCCGGCGAATATGAAACTATAACGCTGCCGTTTTCGTCTGTTACCGAAAGTAATAAATCTGTTATATTATCTTCATTTATCTTTACGACTGTTGCAAACGGCTTCTCGGGAGAAAGCTCAACTGTTTCCATTATATATTTTTCCATTTTGCCGGAAAGCGAAATTATCGTATTGATTTTTGACGGCGCATATGCGCTTACCAATGCTTTGCCGTCCATGATTTCAAGATTAATCATAGCGTCGAGAGTCGCGTTTTTTACAGCGCCTACATTTTTATAGGGCATAAAATACTGAGTAAATGTTTTTTCCTCATATGGCGCAATAAATGTGAAATCCGGCTGATTATCCGTAAACATACCTGTCATAAGCTCTATATACGGACCGTTTTCATCTGTCAGATTTCTGTCCCAAGCCTTTCCGAAGTCACCGCAGCCCCAAGTCCACTGCTTCTTGCCCGGTGAAATATGGTGATCTGCAATATGTAAAAGACCGGCATCCTTCTGATAATCAAAATTTCCTACAAAATCATAGTCGGAATGGTATGCCATATATGACGTGGGAACAGGGATATTTTTATAGCGTGAAATATCAACTCCGTCGCTGTAATCCATTTTATAGTAAGTACCGGTTGCTATAGGGAAGTTTGAAACATCACGCTTGCCGTGGTCCATAACTGCATGAACATCGGGCGGGAAAATTGACTGCGTATAATCATTTACCGCAACAGCCGGATTTGCCCACCACAGGAATGTCTGCTGACGGTCTGTCGGATTATAAAGCTGACCTTTTATTTCAAGGTACGCCTTTCCCGGATACAGCGTAAAGCTTGCCATACCCTTCATGCGGTACATATTCTCAATTTCACTTACAAGAACGGTAGCTGAACCGTCCTCGTTTTCCTTTATTGTAAAATCTACAGGGTCAAATGTGGAAGGACGGTGATGCTGAGGCCAGTTAAATTCAATGCCGCCGGACACCCACGGTCCTGCAAGACCTACAAGCGCGGGCTTTATAACCTCATTATAATAAACTGCGTCATAATCATTTGTTTTGTCAAGTATTCTCTGAACCTTTCCTCCTATTTCAGGAAGAATCATTACAAGCAGATATTCGTTTTCGAGAAATACTGCCGTATATGTCTTATCTGTTTTCTCATCTGAAATGCTTTCAGAAACGGGATGAGGATAAACCTTTCCCGAGCTGCCCTGATAAACTCTTTTATCAAGAAACATAGGAAGCTTTGAGGGCTTGCCTGCTTCATATGTGGGAATATTGATGGTTTCTGACCAAACTTTGACTATACTCATGGCAAAAATCTCCTTTAGATAGTTTATGTTTATATTATACATCAAATATATGAAAAATCAATAAGCAATAGTTGCGGAAAAATAAGAAAAAGTTGCTGCGGTTTTAAAAGTAAAAGGGTGTATCTGTCTTTAAATGTCATACCGGAAAAGGTGATTTTAAATTATATTTAAAAGACTGCTGTGTCAACAAAACACAGCAGTCTTTTGGGAGTGATTTATTTAGTTAAGAAAGAGGAGATGATGAATTATTTTATAATAACAGCTTCCTGAACAGCTTCTTTGTAAATCTTAAGGAAGATTCTGTTGTTTTCATCCTCGTCAAAGCTTTGAATGTCGCTGATGCTTGCAGCTGAGATATTGTTCTTTGTTCTTGTGGTATCAATTGAGTAAACGTTAATGTCTGACGGTAGTTCATAGTTTACAATGTTTCCGCCGTTGACGCTTACGTTAATTGAATTTGTAAATTTCTTTGTAACCTTACCGTATACTGTTACAAGATTTTCGGCAGGCTGATTTTCAGCTTCTGTATCCTTGCCGGCAATGTCAAATAATACTCTGACGCTTACAATTTCATTGTCCGCGTTTGTCTTGTACTGGATAATATCGCCGTTTTCAAGCTTTTTATTGTCACCCTTTACCAAAATGGTGTCGTCCTCTGCGTATATTTCAGTTTCCTTACCGTCAACAAGAGCTACAAGCAGTTCTGTCTGCTCATCGTTCTTGTTTGCTGCTGAGGCAATGCTCTTTACTACTGCAATCGGTGCGTCAGCGTTTGCCTTTACTGCTGAGCTTGTAAGAACAACAACCTTTGCGGTATAGTTTTCTGTCATATCGTATATAACTGCGTCATATTTCTGCTCATCTTCAAAGATGTCCTTATTTTGGATTGAATAATCTCTTGAATTCTCTGTGATGTTGAAGATGATTGTATCATCGTTTATTCTGACATTGCCAAGCTTAGACTGTGCCGCTGAGTATTCAGCGCCTGAAAGAACGTAATTCTTTGTGAAGCTGTTAATGTCTATTGCGCCGGTCTGTGAATTATCCTTAGCAGTCTTGATAGCTGTAAGCTTACCGTCTGAATTTGTTGCATAGGTTACAAGCTGCTTATCGGTTTCGCCGTTTTCAAGAGTAAGTGATTTTACAGCGTCAGCTGCCGGAGTACCGCTTTTATCGTTGAATTTAATCTTGTCGTTTGCTTCAACAACGATTTCTCTGCCTTCCTTTGTAAACAGCTTGAAGTTTGAAATCTCTCTGCCGTTGTCTGTATATGCTTTTATAAGATATGCATAGCCTGTGCTCAGACGCGCTGCTGTGTTTACTGCGGCAATTTTGCCTTCAACATCAAGGTAGAAGGTGCCTTCCATACCTATTGTGATTGAATCGGTATAGTTTGCGGCTATTTTATAGTGTTCTCCGTCGATATAAACACCGTTTTTATCTGAACCTGTAACCTTACCCTCTACAGTGTTGTTTATTACGGTAATATCATACAGTTCATTATCAAGGCTGGCAGCAATTGAGAGAACATCATATTCTTTAAGGTCTGAAATTTTTATTTCATCAAGACCCTTTGTTATTCTGTAATCAACATTGTCAAGCTTCAATGATTTTCCGCTGTACTTGTCCACAATTTTGTTAGAAGCTGTTATTTCCTCAACAACCATGTTTTCATATACAGTTACAAATACAATTTCGTATCTGCCGTCCTTATCGGCGTCAAGTAATGTTATTTTACCTGCCTTGTCGGCAATGTTTATAAGCTCGTCATTCTTTTCGGTATACTTGCCGTTATAGATAAGAACATAGTCAGAGCTTAGTTCTGCTGTTGATGTTTTTGAATTGTTTTCATCTTTGTAATACTCAATAGCGGTATTTGAATTTTTTGTTGTAAGCTTTGAGAATAAATCTGCCTTTACAATAAGCTCACTGTTCTTGTTTTTAACCGGCATTGCAAGAATGATTTCGTCATTGCCGTTCTTTGCGTCCTTGGCATAATAAGTTACGTTATAGCCTAACAGGTTATTCATATTGTATGCTGTATCAAAGGTTTTGCCGTTTATTTTAAGCTGACCCTTTGAAAGTGAAGAATTACCTGTAAGTGATGTTTTTTCTATAGCCTCAATCTGACCTTCGTCCTTTGTTATTTCAAGCTTGTCCTTAAGAAGCGTTTTGTCAGTAACCTCGTATTTTACAGATGAGCCGTAGCTTGTCTGCTCCATAAGATTTACTTCAAGAGCGTTTGTTGTAAGGAATGCAACGTTGCCTCGTGAAATAGGTTCTGATGATGCTCCTGTAACGTTCTTTGAAAGACCGTTTGAGGTTCCCACGGTTATATATCCTCTTGGATATCCGCCCTTATCTTTTGCTGAAACATCGTAGCCTGTTGCACGAACCATGATTGTCATTGCTTCCGCATAGGTGATTGGGTCGTTTGGTCTGAACTTTCCGTCGCCGTCACCCTCGATAAGTCCCTGCTGGGTTGCGATATTGATATAGCCGTTCGCCCAGTGGTCTGTTTTTACGTCATCGAATTTTGATGTGCCCTTTGCTGCTTCGGCGGCATCCTCAAGACCAATTGCGTGAACTGCCATTTTAGCGACCTCTGAACGAATTATTGTATCATCCAATCTGAATTTTCCGTTTTCGTCGCCTATCATAATTTTTAGTGCCGAAAGCACCTGAACCGGCTCTTCGTAGCGTGTTCCCGCTACATCCTCCGGAATTGCCGCAAATGCGGGTATGCTTGCCGCAAATGCGCCTGCTGCGATTAATACGCTAAGAATTTTTTGTGAAAATTTGTTCATTTAAAATCCTCCTGTTCGGGGTAGACCCCCTTATCCTAAAAATATAGCCTCTGTGGTTTATGTCAACTTATTATGTCAACCACAAGTCATATGATACAGTATAAAAAAGAATTTTTCAAGCTGTAAGTTATGGTAATTTTCCGATGCTGTGATTAACATAATTAAAAGCATGACTTTTTTCGTCTGCTTTTTACTGCGGCGGTACAATCAATTATAGATGCGTTAAATGGTAAATTGTGTCCTTTATTGAAAAGCGATAAAATTATAGAAAAAATTTAAAAATGATTAATAGGATAACAGAGTCTTTTATTAAAAATATATGAATATTTTATTAATTTTTATAAAAAATCAGCTAAATCTATTGCGTAAAACTGTATAATATGATAAAATATACAGCGTATAGAACTATGTAAAGGAATAGGCGGCGGCCTATAAAAAGGGCTGCTGTTGTACCGTCAGGTACAGAAAGGGAGGAAATTATGCAGGATTTAATTAGAAAAGCTGCGGCAGCGCTGGTGAGTATTTCAATGCTTGCGCCGGCTTTTGCTGTGTCTGCTGAAAAAGTAACAGGCGCTGAGGATGAAGCATCACAGCCTGTTACGGCAACAATGAAGCCTATATCATCGGATAATGATTCGGGGAAAGCAAGCTCCTCGGAGCCTTTTTCGGATATTGGAGCTGAGCAATATGAGTGGGCTGCGCCGTTTATTGAGGAGATGGCGAAAAAGGGATATATAACCGGCTATGATGACGGTACATTCAGACCGGATAATGATGTCACACGATTAGAGGGGTTGGCTTTGTTCTCAAGAGCAATGGGAAGCAATAAAGAGGTTAATAAGCCTATTCTTGAATTTGCGCATGAGCAGTATGATGATATGCTGAAGAATTATACTCTTTCGTGGGGCTCGGATGAAATAGTGTATTTGCTGTATAAGGGCGCATTGCAAAAGTCCGATTTGGATACATACCTTATAGGCGCTGAAAAAAACAAGCCGATGAAGCGATATGAAGCGGCGATTATAATAACAAAGGCAATGGGCGGCGAAAAGGAAGCAACAGCTGATTTGGGAGTTGATCTTTCATACAGTGATGCCAATACTATTCCGTCAAACGCAATTCAGTATGTTTTTTATGCAACCGATAACGGAATAATGAAGGGATTGGAGGACGGTTCGTTCTCTCCTGAAATGTCAGTTTCAAGAAGTCAGATGGCAGTTATGCTGTCAAGAACAGTAGATAAAACCGGATATAGCTTTGCACAGGTAAAGCTTGAGGATGTTGATGCCGATATAAGAAAAGTTTTTGTCAAGGACGCTGACGGAAACCGTACATCATATGTTTATGATGATAATACGGTGGTAAGGGTTATGGGCGAGGACGCTCAGATGAAGGATATACAGCCGGGTGTGCAGGCTGTTATTACATTAGCCAAGAATAAGCTTGTTGCTTTGGAAACTATTTCGAGCGAGCCGGATCAGACTATAACAGGAACATACAAGAGCACTTCATCATCTGGCGGAGTAGTTTCAATTACATTTATTCCGAGCGGTGAAACTGCCTCCAAGAAATATGAATGTACAAAAGACGTTTCCGTTTATTTCGAGGGCAGTCCGGCTACATTGAGAAGTTTTACAGAAGGAGCGTATCTTACACTTGAACTTGTAAACGGCAAAATTGCGGTAGTACGCGGTGAAGCAAAAACGATTACTGTTAAAAATGCGACAGTAGAAAGTCTTGATATCGACGAGAAAGCAACTCTTACAATAAGTCACGGCGATAAAGAATATGACGGTCAGACGTATGTTATATCAGACAATGTATCGGTTACAAAGAACAATGTCAAGTCGGATTTGAGAAGCATATACAGTGGTGATCTTGTAACGCTTACGATAGAATATGGAGTGATTAAGAAAATTGAAGCGGTTGCAAAAATCGCAACTGTAGAAGGAACAATAAAAGCAATTACAATTTCTTCTTCGCCGAGTATCACGGTAAATGTAAATGGCAAGGATAATGTATATGACGTTACTGCCGATGTTGATATAAAAATCAACGGTGAGGAGGGTAAGCTGAGCGATTTCAGCGTAGGTGATACTGTTAAAATTACAACGGAATCAAACGCCGTAAAGAAAATAGTCGCTGAAAGCGTAAAGGAAACCTCAGGATCTGCGGTTGGTGTTGTTACGGGTGTAAACACATCATATAAGGTTATAACAATCAGAACTGATAACGGCAATGTGATGCAGTTCCAGTGCCCGGACAGCGGAAAAAGTAATACCGCATATATTACACATACAGGAACTACAAAGAAAATGACTGATATAAAGGCAGAACAGTCTGTTGAGGTTAAATACAGCATTTCAAACGGAGTGTATGTTGCAACGCTTGTGATTATTTTATCGGAATAAATTCCGTTCCGTTAATCAATATTCAGACGGAGTATTGAAAAAACAAAGGGAGTCTGCCGCTTGACGGCGGGTGAGCCTATGGATAAAAGGGCGGGTTTCCGCCCTTTATTTAATAAGGGGATTTGTATGCGGTGTTATATTGCCTGTTATTAACGAAAATAGGCTGAGAGGAATATTAAGTGCTTTTCGGTGCGGAGTAGTTGTTATGAGAGGAGTTAATGATTGTAATAATGAAGCGGTTTGAAAAATACTATAAATGGATAATAGCTTTTGTTTTCTGTGTTGCTGTTATAGCCGTATATAAAACATTTGATAATTTCAGTAACATTATAAGAGGCATAGGCGCGGTGTTCGGGGCATTCAAACCGTTTATCACCGGATTTGTGATTGCATATCTTTTGAATATTCCCGCGGCAAAAATACAGATAAAATTATGCAGGTCAAAAAATAATTATGTGAAAAAACATTCGCTTGGTATCAGTATATTTATAGCATATATTATTGCGTTGATTGTTGTGGTAGTGATTTTGGGCGCTTTGATTCCGGAATTGTATAAGAACTTAATGGACTTATATAATAATCTGCCGTCATATATATTAAAAATAGAGGATACCTTAAATAATTTTGAAATAGTAAATAGATTTAATCTTTTGAACGGCGAGCGTTTTAATCTGTCCTCTTTTGTCAACGGAATTTTTAATTCTGTGGATATGACGCAGTTTGGAAAATATGCGCAGGGAGTCTTTAATATGACCTCCGGAGTGGTAAATATATTTATTTCTATTATTGCGTCGGTTTATATGCTGCTTGACAAGAAAAAGCTTAAGAAGGGAATTTTAAGACTGCTCAGATTATTCTTTAGTGATGATGCCGTATCATCGGTGATGATTCATGCGAAAAGTATTAATCGTATTTTTACCAATTATATTTACAGCCGGTTAATATGCAGCGTTACCATGGCAATTGCCTGCGGATTGGTGCTTTCGCTTATGAGGGTAAAATATGCATTGATATTAGGCTTGTTCATAGGCATTATGGATATGATACCATATTTCGGTTCTATTATTTCGAGTGTAATCTCGGTACTGATTACGTTTATTACAGGCGGTATGTGGAAGAGTATATGGTCAGCGGTGGCGCTGCTTGTTTTGCAGCAGCTCGACGGAAATGTTCTCGGACCGAAGATTATGGGTGATTCATTGGAGATAAGTCCGCTTGCAATAGTGCTTGCAGTTTCTGTGGGCGGAACTCTTTTCGGATTTTTAGGAATGCTTTTGTCTGTTCCTGTTGTGGCGATTGTAAAAGCGGTGCTGACAGAATATATATCAGAATACGAAAAAAAGAAAAAATCCAAACAGGAGCAGGTCTGAAAAAAGCTTGCCGCTTTTGTTGGGGGAGGTACTTGCGTGTCTCAAGCGGCAGGGTGGGGTGTATACTCACGGTATGCTCAATAAATCAGAATTAAGCCGCTCAAAGGAGCGGGGATTTTCGGCGAGGTTATAAATATGAAAACAGCGATAGTAGGCGGTGGTGCGTCGGGGCTTACGGCAGCGATTGCGGCGGCGGAATTGGGAAGTAATGTGACAATCTATGAGCGCAACGACCGCGTCGGCAGAAAAATTTTGTCTACCGGCAACGGACGATGCAACATGACAAATATAAATGCGGATATTTCTAATTATTACGGAAAAAATCCTAAATTTGTCATGGGAGCGATAAGCCGCTTTTGGGTTGACGAAACATTGGAGTTTTTTAATGATTTAGGAGTTTTGTATAAGGTTGAGGACGCCGGCAAGGTGTATCCGTATTCGGATCAGGCATCGGCTGTTCTTGATGTGCTGCGAATGAAGGCTGAGGAGCTTCTTGTAGCTGTCAGAACAAAATCTGAGGTGAAGCGCGTATCAAAAAATAAGAACGGCTTTATTGTAGAAACTTATAGCGGAGAAAAGGAATTTTTTGATAAGGTAATAGTAGCCTCAGGCGGTAAGGCAGCTCCCGATTTAGGTTCAAACGGAAGCGGATATGATATATTAAAAAGCTTCGGACATAAAATCACCGAGGTCAGACCGTCCTTGGTACAGCTGAAAACAGAGCCGGATACAGTGAAAAAATTAAAGGGCATAAAAATACAGGGAACTGTGAATTTAGGCGGATTTGTTGAGAAGGGTGAAATTCTGTTTACTGATTACGGATTGTCCGGACCGCCGATATTTTCGGTTTCTTCACGGTTTAATAATCAGAAGAGTATTTATGTTGATATGATGCCTGATTATTCAGAGTCACAGCTTAATGCAATGCTGTCCGAGCGAGTGTGCCGTTTTCCGAAGGTAGCTCTTGAAAATTTCTTTGTTGGAATTTTAAATAAAAGAGTGGGACAAGCACTGCTGAAATATCTTAAAATTGAGCCTTTGTCAAGATATGCCGTCACTCTCAGAAAAGAGGATATAGACAAAATAGCAAAAACAATAAAGGCTTGGGAGTTTAAGGTTATAGGGACTATGTCGTGGAATAACGCGCAGGTGACAAAGGGCGGAGCAGATACTTCGCAGTTCAATCCGAACACGATGGAGTCAAGATTGGTTAAGGGACTTTATGCGGCAGGTGAGGTGCTTGACATAGACGGTGACTGTGGCGGATATAATCTGCAGTGGGCATGGTCATCGGGAATGCTTGCCGGAAAAAATGCAGGACAAGAAGGGGAATAAACTAATGAGAGATTCAATGAAAATAACAGTAAGGTATCAATATGTAAATATGCTGCTGATGCATATAGCGGCGGCGGGCGTCGCTTTTGTATTTGGTATGGTTGCATTCTGGTACTTTTTATCACAGCCGATTTGGAAGGAAATACTTTCTGTTGTGTTTATAGCTGTATATTTCGGAATGCTTTATTTACGGGCAAAAAGATTTGCGGTTCTTGACAGTAAGCCATATACGCCTCTTAAGCCGAGTACGTTAAAGGGCTTTTTATTCGGAGCTGTAATTTCGGGAGTAACGCTTTTGCTGCTTTTGCTTTTTGAATTTGTATGGGCTAAGTTTGCCCCTGACGGAAGTATACACGGAGTTATAGCCACTGCGATAAATGTGATTTTTTATGTTTGGTCATTCCCTTATAACGGAATTATGGGACTTTCGGGAGGACTTATGACATGGTATTCGGCAGTGATTATGGTTTTAATTCCTATTGCTGCTTGTGGTTTGGGATATATTGCCGGCTGTAAAAATATTGAGATAGCAGAGCGGCTTGAGGAGTTTATGTACGAGAAGAAGTGAAAAAATCTATCGCGCGGCAATTGAAATATTTGTAAAACAATGTCTTTTTATTGTAATAGAGATATAATATTACGGTTATTGACTTGAAAACATGAAAATAATATAATATGGTATATGTTAAGGATAAAATCGGAGGAAAGTATTATGTTATGTAAAAATTGCGGAGCTGAGCTTCCGGACGGAACTGCAAAGTGCCAGTTTTGCGGAGCTGAGCTTGAAGAAGAACAAAATGTTGAAGAAATTGAAGAAAATGAAACTCCGGAAGAAGAATTTTTAGATGAAAACGAAATAAAGCGTCGTGAACAGATGGAAAAAATGATGGCTGAAAAACAGCAGCAGCTTTCGGAGATTGAAAAAAGAAGAAATATAAAGAAAAAACGTCAAAGACAGACTAAAATTGCTATTGTGTGCGCTATATGCGTAGCCTGTGTAGCAGCGGTCGGCTTGGGAAGCTATTTTGTAAAGGAAAGTATGAAACAGCCGGAGCCAACTCCTATACCGATGGCAACTATTGCCCCTGCTGTAATTCCAACACCTGTTCCGGTTACAACAACACCTGTGCCGCTGGAAACAGTTATTCCAACAGGTTCACCGGAAAGAACATGGAATTCAACAGGAAATAATAATACATCATTGTCGGGCGGCACGTCAGGCAATTCGTCCTCGGGAACAAGAACCAATACTTCATCAGGCGGGGGCACATCCGGGGGTAATTCCGGCAGCTCGTCATCGGGTAATACATCTGACGGCAGAACAAACAGCACATCCGGCAGCGCGGGGACTTCGTCATCATCGTCGGGAAGTAGCGGTGGTTCTTCGGGAGGAAGCAGCTCGTATTCTGTTAATAATTCACCTGCATCATCCGCAACGGCAAGCGGCGCGTCAACTAATAATATCAGCGCACAGCTTACAAGAGGCGGAGAGGTTATATACAATAATGCCACCGGAAAATATCTTATGACGTTTACTGTGGGCAATACCTTGTATTATGCCAATGTTTCATCGGGCAGTACCACAGAACAGATTAAGGATAAGGATATTACAATAACTGCTCATGCGACAGGTGATAAGTACAATGGAAATACCGTGTATGAAATTACAGGCATGACTTATTATGACGCAAAGGATTATATTATTCCGCAGTCAGGAACAAAGCTTCTGACAAAGGAGGATATTAAGAATTTATCAAAGGAACAGCTTGCGTTAGCAAGAAATGAAATATATGCGCGTCATGGACGTAAATTCCAGATGGCTGAATTTAGAGATTATTTCAGTCAGAAAACATGGTATAAAGAAAATCCAAATTACAATTATAACAACGAGAGCAGTAATCTGAATGAAATAGAGGCAAAGAATGTTGTATTCCTATTGTCGGCTGAAAACAGTAAATAAGCTTAATCAAAAAATAACCACCCTTGAGGTGGTTATTTTTTGTGTTCAATATTTATTTAAAATAATTTTCAAGCTCTGCAAGAGCTTTAGCGGGACGTGAATTAGCATACATAAATAATTGAGTATATGTCGGCATATTCCAGCTGTTTCTGTATCTTTGTCTGTGTTCGGAACGCAGCGGAGCAATACTGCTTGTCATATCTTCTATAATAGGACTGATTTTGTCGTATGAAAAATAGTTTTCGATACATTCACGGTATCTTGCTTGAAATTTTTCTCTGAATTCATCATTCTTCAAAAGTGAGCATATAAACCTCTGCATCAGACAGGATTCATCTTCAAGCAGGTATCCCATAGCGCCTGTCTTGTCCTCCTGCCATCTTTTTAAGGCCGCCTCGCCAATCCAACCTGTATAAATTACGTTGTCTTCAAGATTTTCAAAGGTTCCGTCCATATCCGAAACTGCCCAGCGCCAGCGTGTATCAATAGAATTCTGCGGATTTTTATTTTTCCAAATCTTGATATTGTTAAAGGGCCAGTCATTATTTTCAAAATAGATATTCAGTGAATAATAGTCTATTAGATTATCAATATCGAAGAATGAACAAGCCTTTTGATAATTTTCGCTGACGGACATATCGTTATCTGTAACAAAGGAAAATTCCTCGTTAAATTCGAGTAAATCCGCTTCTTCTCCATCACTTAAATCCGCTTTGTTGCGATCCTCTGAAATTTCAATCATCGCAACATCTGATGAGCTTGCAAGATTATAATGTGACTTAAAATAGTCATCGTCATATCGTTCTCTTATTTCATGAACACCCCAGTATTCACCGTTTATAAATACAACGGAGAGATTATATGATGTTGTATCCACATTCAACGGCTTGGCTATCCGCTGAACAATACCATCCCGTACAAAATAATTATACCAGTCATCTCCGGCATTTCTTAGAATAATTGTTTTATATGAATCAATTATTTCGTCTGAGGAGTCAACTGAGGCTCCGTTAAAGAAATCGTACTTGAATTTTTTCTTTGTTCCGTTTCTGTACTCGCTGTTTTCGCGCGCATATACACGAAACGATTTTTGCTGATATTTTCTTGTAAAAGCGCCGTTTATTCTTAAGCCTACAGTTTGCGAAAGCATACAATTTCCGTCCGGATCAAACACTTCCATATATGCGTCACGCTCCCATTCGGAGCCTTTATTCGTATAATTCGGCGGAATATAAATTCCGGTGCTTGTATCAAAAAGGTTTTGTTCAGGCGTGGTTGTCGAAATGACATGAACATTATATCTTGTAAAAATATTTTTTGCCACAAAATATGAGTTTACAACCGTAGGTGTTGAATTGCCGTTTAAATTAATAGCCTTTGCCTTGATTGTTGTAGCCTTGAAAATTTTGCCGGACGGCGTGCGAAAATCTTCCTCCGCTGTGGGAATCATGGAAATTGTATTATCATCAAAGGTTCTGTCCTTTATTTCTATACTGCCCGAATATACAAGGGAATTTACAGTAGGCTCTGAACCGTCTGTCGTATAATAGATTTTAGCATCCGGCATTTCGGTTGAAAGCTGCAAGGAAAAATCATCTGTATAAAATCCTGACGGCTTGGAGAATGTTATGTTATAATCAAATTTTCTGTCCTTATGACCTATGTATCTCAAATCGCTTTTTGCCTTTATGACGGACGCGCTGTTAAGCTTTTCGTCGCTGTCTGAAATGGCTATAAGACCGTCATACCACTCGATTTTAAGGCCGAAGGCTTCCATTATTCTGCGCGCCGGAAGATATACACGGCTCTTATAATTAATTCCGTCACTTATATTAAAAATATTTTGTGTGTTATTAAATATTACTGTAACAGTGTTCGCTTTTCCGTCATATATAACCTCTGCGCCGAATCCTTCCGAAATTGCGCGGATTGGAAGATAGGTGGTTGAATCATACAGAAACGGAGCGACATCTGTTGTCTTGATTTCACCGTTTACAGACATACGGTAAGACTCCATAGCGAACATTATAAGCGTACCGCTGCTCTGCGCAAAGGCGGACGCTGATGAAAGCATACTGCTGATTAATAATGCAGATAAAAACTTTTTCATGAAATAACTCCTTTCGGCTATAATAACCTATTATATAGTATATCACAATATCCGGCAATGTTCAACTGTAATTTAATTGTATTAATAATATGTATTTTCCATATTGCTTTTTTCCGGATTTAATAGTATAATGTAAAATAGGAATATAAATAAGGAAAGCTATTTTATCATGCTTAATGGTATACGCTTACTTTTTCTGTGACAGTGCAATATGTCATTGAAATGTTTACGGGCAGGGAAAACCCGTATCTAAAAATAAATCAGGAGGAACAAAAATATGAGAGCTAAGTACAAAAGAGTACTTCTAAAGATCAGCGGTGAAGCACTTGCAGGTGAAAACGGCTTTGGTCTTGATGAGGCAACAATAGCGCATATCAGCACGAATATAAAAAAGATAGTTGATATGGGCGTGCAGGTTTCCATAGTAGTGGGCGGCGGCAATATATGGCGCGGCAGAAGCGGAGAAAATATGGACAGAACCCGTGCCGATCACATGGGTATGCTTGCAACGGCTATAAACGCGCTTGCCTTGTGCAGCGCTTTGGAAAACTGTGATGTGCCGACGCGTGTTCAGACCGGAATAGAAATGCGTCAGGTAGCGGAGCCGTATATCAGAGGCAAGGCTGTGCGTCATTTGGAAAAGGGGAGAGTTGTAATATTCGGATGCGGAACGGGAAATCCGTTTATGTCAACGGATACGGCGGCTGCGCTGCGTGCGGTTGAAACTGAGGCTGAAATAATCCTTCTTGCGAAGAAGGTAGACGCTGTTTATGACAGTGACCCTAATATTAATCCTGAAGCAAAGAAATATGACGTGCTTTCTTTTAGTGACGTTTTATCAAAAAATCTTGGAGTTATGGACTCTACTGCGGCATCAATGTGCCGTGACAATAAAATGCCTATCCTTGTTTTCGGACTTAACGATCCTCAGAATATTGTAAGAGCAGTGAAGGGCGAGAGAATAGGTACGCTTGTAAATAATGACGGAAAATTATCAAAATAAATTTTAAGGAGGAAAAAGAAGATGGGAAAGTATCCTGAAATTGAAGCTAAAATGGAAAAAAGAATTAACGGTTATGCAGGTGAGTTAAAAACCATCCGCGCCGGACGTGCCAATGCTTCTGTTCTTGATAAAGTCGCAATTGACTATTACGGAACAATGACGCCTGTAGCACAGGTAGGCTCTATTTCGGTGCCTGAACCGAGAATGCTTGTAATTCAGCCATGGGATGTAAGCGTGTTAAAGGAAATTGAAAAGGCAATTAATGCATCGGAGATTGGCATTTCTCCGCAGAATGACGGTAAGGTTATAAGACTGAACTTCCCGCCGCTTACAGAGGAACGCAGAAAGGAGCTTGTAAAGCAGGTTAAGAAATATACAGAGGAAGCTAAGGTTCAAATTCGTAATGCGCGTCGTGACGCTATGGATAATTACAAAAAGCAGAAGAAGGACGGAGAAATTACAGAGGACGATTTAAAGGGTATAGAAAAGGATATTCAGAATCTTACAGATAAATACATCAAGGAAATTGATGATATTTGCGCTGACAAGGAAAAGGAAATTTTAGAGGTATAATTATTATAAGGAGCTGCTGCATATTGTTTGCGGCAGCTTCGCATATAACTAAAAGCAAGATGTCACCTGCCTTTACAGACGGCGGGTAACGCTTACTGTTTTCGTAGGCGGCGCAATATGCCGCCGTAGCGCAAAATTACAGTGTTTTGAGCCTTATTTATGGAACAGTTAAGCTGCAAGAGGGCTGTTACGACTTTTTGAGTGCTTCTTATTTGCACAATATGCCGTATTGACGCGGCAGGGTAAAAACGCTTATTTAAAATTTGGGGAGAATAATATGTTTTTCGGGAAAAGATTAAAAGACGAAATAGACTATAATAACCTGCCTGAGCATATAGGTATAATAATGGATGGTAACGGACGCTGGGCAAAAAAAAGAGGTCTGCCCAGAAGTGCCGGACACAGTGCAGGCGCGGAATCTCTTAAAAAAATTATTACCGAGGCAAATAAAATCGGTATAAAATATATAACTGTTTATGCGTTTTCAACTGAAAATTGGAAACGTCCGAAGGCGGAAGTGGATTATCTTATGAATTTACTTTTGGACTATCTTAAAGATGCGGAAAATTCGCTTGCGGGCGAAAATGTTGTAATCCGTACAATCGGCTCAAGAAAGGAATTATCGGCAGAAATTCAGGAGCAGATTAAAAAGACAGAAAACTTCACAAGTAAAAATACCGGAATAGTAATGAATATTGCATTAAATTATGGAGCAAGAGAAGAAATTTTAAATGCTGCAAGACAGCTTTGTGAAGATGTTAAAAACGGAAAAAAGAATCCGGAGGATATAACTGATGAGGATTTCGCCGGATGTTTATATACAAAAAATCAACCTGATGTGGATTTGCTTATACGCACAAGCGGCGAGCAGCGGTTATCAAATTTCATGCTGTGGCAGGTAAGCTACGCGGAAATGTGGTTTACGGATAAGCTGTGGCCCGATTTTAAGCCGAAGGATCTTCGTCAGGCTATTTGTGATTTCCAAAATCGCGGTAGACGCTTTGGAGGAGTCTGATTTCGGTGCGGAAGGAGTTGGAATATACTTATGAAAACGAGAATTTTAACGGCAATTGTATCTCTTGCTGTTTTTGTGGGAGTTCTTGCTGCGCCGCCGGTTGTGTTTACTATTGCTATCGCGGCGGTAATTCTGATTATGCTTTATGAGTGCTACATCGCTACAAAGGCTGATTTGGCAATGAAAATTATCGGATTTGCTTCGGCTGTGTGTATGATGAGCGGGATTTATATATTTTCAGTGAGTAATCATGAAGGCTTGCCGATGATTTTGCTTGCCGCTTCATTTATGCTTGCTATAATGCTTCATATGGTGCTGACAGTCGCAGAGCATGGGAAAAAGAGCTATAAAGAAATTCTTGCAAACGGTTTTTTGACTATGTATATTGTGATTTCCTCATCGTGTATATGGCTTACAAAAGAAAATTTCGGAATTTCAAAAATGCTGTTGATTTTTGTTTGCGCATGGTCAACGGACACCTTTGCATATTTTATCGGAAGTCTTTTTGGAAAGCATAAGCTAATACCTCATGTAAGCCCGAAAAAAACAGTTGAAGGTGCGATAGGCGGTATTGTGGGCGCGGTTTTAGGGTGCTTTGCGCTTCTGATCGTTTCGGAGATGATAAATGGAATGTCATGGAGTTCTTTTGTCGGATGGCTGCCGTTTTTTATTATATCAGCCGTAATATTCGGTGTTGCCGGCGGAGTATGCTCACAGCTTGGCGACTTGGTTGCATCGGCTGTAAAGAGAGATACAGGCATAAAGGATTTTGGCTGGATATTCCCCGGACACGGCGGGTTTATGGACAGATTTGACAGTGTAATATTTATTGCGCCGCTTATACTTGCAATAATGGCGGTATGTCAGCTATAAATACAGAAGGAAAAGGATTATGGATAAAGAAAAAAACATATCAGTTTTAGGTTCAACCGGCTCAATCGGCACGCAGACGCTTGAAATTGCGCGGACATATCCGCAGATAAAAATACGCGCCATTTCGGCAAATTCAAATATTGCTTTGCTTGAGCAGCAGGCGCGTGAGTTTAAGCCTGAGCTTGTTGCCGTTATGGACAAAGAAAAGGCTAAGGAGCTTAAAATTAAGCTTGCGGATACGAATGTCAGAGTTGTAAGCGGAAAGTCCGGCTTATCGGAAGCCGCTGCAATAAACAGCGCGGATACGGTTGTGACCGCTGTTGTGGGGATTTCGGGTCTTGAGCCAACAATAGAGGCGATAAAGGCAAAGAAAAATATTGCTCTTGCAAATAAGGAAACGCTTGTAACAGGCGGTCATATCGTAACTGCGCTTGCAAAAGAATACGGAGTTTCTATTATTCCCGTAGACAGCGAGCACAGCGCGATATTTCAGTCTATGCAGGGCTGCAATGACAAGCGTGAAATAAAAAGAATTTTGCTTACGGCATCAGGCGGTCCGTTTTTTGGCAAAAAACGGAATGAACTTAAAAATATAACGCCTGAACAGGCTTTGAAGCATCCTAACTGGGATATGGGCGCAAAGGTTACAATAGATTCCTCAACGCTTGTCAATAAAGGACTTGAGGTAATTGAAGCAAAGTGGCTTTTTAATATTGAGGTTGATAAAATCAAGGTACTTATACACCGTCAGAGCATTGTTCACTCAATGGTTGAATATGTGGATAATGCGGTAATAGCTCAGCTTGGCGCACCTGATATGCGTCTGCCGATTCAGTATGCGCTGACATATCCGGAAAGATTGATTATGCAGGATAACGAGCTTGATTTTACCAAATATCCAATGCTGACATTCGATGAGCCGGACACTGATACATTTTTTGCGCTGGAGCTTGCAATGAGGGCAGGTCGTGAGGGCGGAATTCTTCCGACAATCTTCAACAGTGCGGACGAAGCTGCGGTTGAATTGTTTATGCAGAGGAAAATTTCATATCTGGGGATTTCGGACGCTATACAAAAGGCTATGGAAAGCGTTAAAAATATTCCAAATCCTACGCTTGATGAAATCCTTGAGGCGGATAAGTATGCGCGTACTCTTGTAGGATAAAATAACTAAAAACAAGACGTGTCCTGACTTTTTTTGCAGGACGCTGTTGAGGTACAATCTGCTGTGCTGAAATACTAAACGGCATGTTGATGCCGCTTATTAAATCATAGTTGTATAAATGTTGGGAGGCTTTTAATTGTTGACTCTTATTGTAACTGTTGTAATGTTCCTTGTTATGGTTTCACTGCATGAATTTGGACATTTTATTGTAGGCAGACTCTTAAATTTTAAAATTCTTGAATATGCAATAGGCTTTGGACCTACAATATTTTCACGTCAGAGAGGTGAGGTTAAATATTCAATTAGAGCTGTCCCGCTGGGAGGCTACTGCAAATTTGAAGGTGAAGATGAGGACTCCAAGGATCAGAGAGCGTTTTCAAATCAGGCAGTCTGGAAGCGTATTCTGGTAGTGGCAGCCGGAGGAATTTTTAATATTATTCTCGGCTTTATGATTTTTGTAATTGTGGTCGCATCAACCTCGCCTATGCTTACAAATACAGTAGACACTGTTGTTGAGCATAGCTATATTGAAGATGCCGGAATTATTCCGGGAGATAAAATTGTAGAAATAAATGGTAAAAAAATCAGCTTTTATGATGATATTACTCTTTATACAAGCGAGTTTTCAAAGGATACTGACGCAGTTGTAACGGTAAAGCGTGACGGTGAAAAATTAAGCTTTTCAATACGTCCTACGGAACAAATAATTACCTACACCTATCAGGCGGACGGGGTTAATGTGAGCAGCTCTATAAACGGCTATGAAACGAGTGAATTTGTGCCGTATTCCGAAGAAAATCCAAAGGGAGAAGCTGCGGACGGCGAGGTGCAGACCGTTACACGTTATATAATCGGATTTTCGCCGCTGCAAAAGAATGTAACAATTCTTAACGTGTGGGGGCAGGCATGGAATGAAACACGGTTTGTTGTTAAGCTTGTATATCGTTCGCTTTGGGATATGGTAACAGGCAAGATAGGCGTGGATCAGATGGCGGGTCCTGTGGGAATTGTAAGCGAAGTGAACAATGCAGTTAATTCCGGACGCAGAAGCTGGCTTTATGTAATTAACCTTGTCGGACTTCTGACAATAAATCTCGGAGTGTTCAATTTATTGCCTATTCCTGCTCTTGACGGCGGCAGACTTTTCTTTATGATTATTGAATTAATCCGCAGAAAGCCTATTCCGCCCGAAAAGGAAGGAATGGTTCATGCAGTCGGAATGTTGCTGCTGTTTGCGCTGATTATATTTGTTTCGTTTAATGATGTAATGAGGCTGATTGGCAAATAAGCGCTGTGAAAATATAGCGACAGCGTATTAAGATACTGACGCAATGATTTATTTGCAGCTTAAAGATATGATATATACTCGTTATCTGCCCACTATAAGGAGTTAAAGTTTTTCATTACTATTTGTGGGCAGAAAGGCTATGGTGATTTTTATGAAACGTGAGGTAAATATAGGCGGAGTAAAAATAGGCGGGAATAACCCTGTTGCAATACAGTCGATGTGCAATACCGACACGAGAGATGCCGCAGCCACTGTTGCGCAGATAAAGAAGCTGGAGGATGCCGGATGTGAAATAATCCGTGTTGCTGTTCCGGATATGGAGGCGGCAGAAGCGGTAAAAAAAATACGCAGTCAGATAAATATTCCGCTTGTAACAGATATTCATTTTGATTATCGTCTTGCGCTTGAATGTATGAAAAACGGCGCGGATAAGGTGAGAATAAATCCCGGTAATATAGGCGATAAATCGCGCGTAAAGCAGGTTGTCGATATGGCAAAGGCGGGCGGAATACCAATCAGAATAGGAGTAAACGGCGGTTCGCTTGATAAAAAGCTGCTTGAAAAATACGGCGGTGTAACAGCAGACGCGCTTGTTGAAAGCGCAATGGAGCATATTGCAATTCTTGATGAATTAAATTTTTTCGATGTTGTTGTTTCAATAAAGGTTTCAGACGTTCCCACAACGCTTGCCGCGTACAGGAAATTTCATGAAATCTCAGATATACCGCTGCATATAGGCGTTACGGAGGCTGGAACACTCAGAAGCGGAACAATAAAATCTGCCGTTGGAATAGGCGCCTTGCTTGCGGAGGGGATAGGAGATACTATGAGAGTATCGCTTACCGCCGATCCTGTAGAGGAGGTGTATGCCGCATACGATATACAGAAGGTTCTCGGACTTCGCAGCGGTGTGAAGCTTGTTTCATGCCCTACCTGCGGAAGAACACAGATTAATCTTATTGATATTGCAAACGAGGTTGAAAAGCGTATTTCAAATATCGAAAAACCGATTAAGGTTGCTGTTATGGGCTGCGCGGTAAACGGTCCGGGTGAGGCTCGTGAGGCGGATATAGGAATTGCCGGCGGCAATGGAGTAGGTCTTATCTTCAAAAAGGGAGAAATATTAAGAAAGGTTCCCGAGGATAAGATTATAGATGAATTAATGCTTGAAATTGAAAAAATGATATAACTACAGTTTTGTCTGCCTTATTTTGGGTGATAGAGGTGACAG
>JALEPO010000138.1 GCA_022768695.1 Clostridia bacterium | reverse complement strand
CAGACTGCAAATAATGTAGCTTTCAGTAAGTTTGCAATGGATCTTTCGACGGCTGAAAATAAACCGACTGGAACAGCACCGTTGTATATGTATCTTACAAATCCTGCAGGCAATGAAAAAAGCCTTGGAAACTGCTGGTACGTCGTACTTGAGTACGCTGAATAAATACAAATTAGCAAACACTCAGTTAATTTTGGCTGATGTGAATAAACTTCCTAAAATTTCCTAATAGTAGCGGGGGTGAAGCAGGTTTTATACCTGTTTCGCCTTCGCTATTATTCTTTATAAAAAATCTGACATAATATAAACCCCTATAAGTAAGACTTAAAAATCAAACTTATAGGGGTAAATAATACTATCAGATTTTGTTTATTTTACAACTGTAAATTTATCATCTGTGACATCAACTGTGACTTTATCGCCGGATTTTATATTTCCATCAATAATTTCCTCAGACAGCATATCCTCAATTTGATTTTGGATAGCGCGTCTTAATGGTCTTGCACCGTATACCGGGTCAAAGCCCTCCTTTGCAATTTTTGAAACCGCATTATCGGTAAATTCGGCAGTTATCTCGTTTTCTTCAAGACGCTTTGTAAGAGATTTAAGCATAAGCTTTGCAATATCCTTAATATTATCCTCCGTCAGACGGTCGAATACGATTATCTCATCAATTCGGTTAAGAAATTCCGGCTTAAATGCACGCTTAACCTCTTCCATAACCTTGTTTTTGATTTTATCGTGTTCGCTCAAAGCCGCTCCTTCTTCGGCTTGGTTAAATCCGAGCTTGGAGCTCATATTTCCGAGGATTTCTTTTGCGCCGAGATTAGACGTCATTATTATAACGGTATTTTTAAAATCAACCTTTCTGCCCTGCGCATCGGTAAGAATACCGTCGTCAAGAATTTGAAGCATGATATTGAAAACATCAGGATGCGCTTTTTCTATTTCATCAAACAGAATGACAGAGTAGGGATTCTTTCTGATTTTTTCGGTAAGCTGACCGCCCTCCTCAAAGCCAACGTATCCCGGAGGCGAACCGATAAATTTAGATACGGCATGCTTCTCCATGTATTCGGACATATCGACTCTGATAAGTGAATTTTCATTACCGAACATTGTCTCGGCAAGCGTTTTTGAAAGCTCTGTTTTACCTACACCGGTAGGACCTAAGAACAGGAACGAGCCTATTGGACGCTTTGGATCCTTAAGACCGGCACGACCTCGTTTTATTGCCTTTGCAACAGCTGTAACAGCCTGATTCTGACCAATAACGCGCTCATGAAGAATTGCTTCAAGATTTTTCAGCTTTTCGCTTTCCTCCTGCTTTAATTTCTCAGCCGGAATATGCGTCCAATCCGCAAGAATACGAGCTATATCATTTTCATCAACAGTAAGTCCTGAGGATGTGCCGGTGCCCTTCCAGTCAGCTGTCAGCTTGTCAATTTCTTCTTTCAGTAATTTTTCTTCATCACGCAGCTTTGCTGCCTTTTCAAAATCCTGCGCTGTAATTGCTTCCTGCTTTTCGCTTATAAGCTTTTCAAGCGCGGTTTCCTTATTCTTTAGTTCGGTAGGCTCAGTCTGGGAGCTTAAACGCTTTTTGGAGGACGCTTCATCAATTAAGTCTATAGCCTTGTCAGGCAAAAATCTGTCTGTAATATATCTTGCAGACATTTCTGCGGCAGCCTTTAAGGCATCGTCGGTAATTGTAACGCTGTGATGAGCTTCATATTTATCGCGTATTCCTTTTAGGATTTCAATAGTTTCTTCGACTGTCGGCTCACCGACAGTTACAGGCTGAAAACGTCTTTCGAGCGCCGCGTCCTTTTCGATATATTTCTTGTATTCCTTAAGAGTTGTAGCGCCAATAAGCTGCAATTCGCCTCTTGCAAGAAACGGCTTGAGAATATTAGATGCGTCCATAGAACCCTCGGCGCTTCCTGCACCTACTATAGTGTGCAGCTCATCAAGAAACATTATAACATTTTTCGCTTCAAGCACTTCATTAATAACCTTTTTTAGTCTTTCTTCAAATTCACCGCGATATTTTGCACCGGCGACCATACCGGACAAATCCATAGCAACAAGCCGCTTTGTTTTTAACGGTTCAGGAACATCGCCGGAGGCAATCCTCTGCGCAAGTCCCTCAATTACTGCTGTTTTACCTACACCCGGCTCACCAATAAGGCAAGGATTATTTTTTGTACGGCGTGATAAAATCTGTATTACACGGTCAATTTCGTCAGAACGTCCTATTACCGGATCAAATTTACCGTCCTTTGCAAGTGCTGTAAAATCACGTCCGAACTGATCAAGTGTAGGAGTAGATGAATTTGAAGGCGCATAGGAGTAATCGCTGCCTTGCTCGGTTTCGGTGTTACCCTCAATCGCATGAACAATATCTGCGTAGAAGCCTGCAAGATTAATTCCGCAGGTCATAAGAATTTTTGCGGCAACTCCGTTTCCGTCACGGATAAGCGCCATCAGAATATGCTCAGTGCCTATATATTTGTGTCCCAGTCTGCGTGCCTCCATGGCGCTCATTTCAAGTATACGCTTTGTCCGCGGAGTGAGGGGGAGTTCTGCGTTAATGTCCAACGGAGCATTTGCGCCGATATATTCCTTGATTTTATTCATTACAATATCGGAGGTCATGCCGCTTTTTTCAAGAACCTTTGCCGCAACTCCGCTTCCTTCACGAAGCAGTCCTGCAAGAAGGTGCTCGCTGCCTATATAGTTATGACCTAATTCTATAGCGCTGTCATGTGCTTCCTTAATTGAAATTCTTGCTTTTTCTGTAAAGTTTGAAAATAACATAGTAGTATCTCTCCTTTCTTAAGGCTATAACAGTTTAGTTTTGTTATTCAACATTTTTTGTGGGTTGTTTTAGCTATATGTTTTTTCGTATAAATTCTGCGCGCTTTTTATCGCGCTCGCCGGTGGTAAGATTTGCTCCTATAAATGAAGGCGCTGTTTTTACCATACATTCAAGCGGAGTAAGAACACCCGGCTTTGGAAGTATTCCCAAATTCTGACCAAGTAAAACATCTGACAGGAGCGATTTTGCTTCCGCTGAAGATATGCTGTGTGCATACTTCAAAATCCCGTATGAACGGAACAGCTTATCTGTAAAGCTGTCATTATTTTGTTCAAGAAGATTTTTTCTTGCTTTTTTCTCCATATCAATTATTTGATTTACAATCTTTTTCAGTCTTTCGAGTATTTCCTGCTCACTCAATCCCATAGTTGTCTGATTTGAAAATTGATACAGGTTGCCGTAGGCTTTTGTGCCTTCGCCATACAGACCCCGTACAGCAATACCTATGTTAGTAGCCGACGTTATAACACGGCCGATATTATCTGTCATTGTAAGTGCCGGCAGATGCAGCATTACAGACGCTCTTAAGCCTGTTCCGGCATTGGTGGGGCAAGCGGTAAGATATCCGAACTCCTCATCAAATGCGTATGTGACGCTTTCTTCTATTACATCGTCAACCCTGTTGGCAGTTTCGTATGCTTCATCAACTGCAAATCCGCTTTTAATAATTTGCAGACGTATATGGTCCTCCTCCATAAGCATTATGCTCATGGTTTTATCTTTATTTATCAATACAGATTTGCCTTTGCCCTCAAGCATTTGCGGACTTATGAGATGTTCCTCGGATAATGAATGCTTTTGGTCATCGCTGAGTTTGTCAAGATTTATAAATTCAAAATCCTTGCCGAGAGTAGAGTTGCTTTTTAAAATTGCATCCCTGATTTTTTCTGTAGTCTGCTGTGTGTCACGCAGCGCGTTAGGAAAGGGGACTCCCTCAAGATTTCGCGCAAGACGTATTCGTGTAGAAACTACAATATCATTATTATTATTTTCATACCAAATCATATTAATACACTCCTTTTTGTTATTTCAGGTCATTTTCCATTGCGCGTATTTCTTTGTGGAGCTTTGCGGCTAATTCGTAATTTTCATTTTTGACCGCCTCTTGAAGCTGTGCTTTAAGCGAATTATATAATCGTTGTTTTTTTATGGAGCTTCCCGATTTAGACGGGATTTTTCCTGTATGACTGGTTGTTGAGTGAATTTGCCTTAAAACGCTTGACACAGATGGTCTGAAGGTTTTGTAGCATTCGCCGCAGCCGAATTTTCCTGTTCGTGAAAAATCGGAATAGGTTCGTCCGCATACCGGACATTTCTTTTCTTCGCTGTATGTTACCGGCTGTGAGAGAATATCAAATGCGTCGAATAAATCTGAAAATAAATCATACATAATAATCATCCTTTCTTGCTGACAGAGCTATATTGCTGCTGTGAGCGCATTTTTTAATATGTTAGCTCTTATTTTGTCCTTTTCCGGCTGTTCTATAGTTAAAGAATTGTCGGAAACTGCGTTAATAATTACCATAGCTGTTATTTTATCTAAAGCATCAATCTCGGAAAGATAAGCTATATATGACCTTGCTGTAGGGTAATCGATACTTTCGCCTATTGACTGAATTGCTTTAACAATTGGATGTTCAGAACCGGCATTTATACGCTTTATGCGGAGATAACCGCCGCCGCCCCTTCGCGATTCAACAACATAGCCTCGTTCTGTATTGAAACGTGTTGATATCACATAGTTAATTTGTGAGGGAACGCAATTAAATACTGACGCAAGCTCGTTTCGTTTTAATTCAAGCCATTGATCAGGAGCTTCATCTTTTAACAGCTCATTGATAAATGCTTCTATTCTGTCACTGACACCCATCTAATCACCTCTTTGACTTTGACTTTCTTTGACCTTGTAATTGTATTATACTCTTTTATTTTCAAATGTCAATGAATAAATTGTATTTTGTTTGTGAACTGTTTATGAACAAATAAAGAGAAGGGGAGAAAAAAGAACTGTCACAAAACGACTTTAAGTCGTTTTGTGACAGTTCTTACAATAGAAGATATGTAATCTTCCGTTTAAGAAGAAAGAATTACTTAATAATTGTTGACGGTGCAGCTGGATTTGGTTCTGCAATGTCTGCTGCCGCCGCTGGCTGATAGCCGTTTGGAATTAATTGATTTTCGCCGTTTAACGGCTGAGTAAGTATGAATGCAAATACAAGTGTCTTTGCAGCCTTCGCTCTTGTTACCTTTGCTGTCGGTTCAAGCTCTGTTCCAACTCCGATAGAACCTCTTGAAATGCCTGTTTCTGGTCTTATAAGTCCAAGATTATATGCTTTCTTAACCTTTGCGTAAAGGTCGTCTGAAAGTTGGCTCTTATCTGTAAGAGCGCCCCAGCCTGTCAGCGGAATATACGGCGAACCCTCATATTTGATATTCGGATCATAGTTCGGGTCGTCCGGTGACGGCACACCGCCGTTCTGCGCCATATACTTATCCATGTTTGTATGGTCCGCAAGCTGATATGCGTCATACAGAATTGCGCCCATTACCTCACGCGTCAAAGCCGCGTCAGTGGCAACCTTTGTTACCTCTACAATAGCCGGCTCTGCTGTAAATGTAGCAGAAACCGTTGCGTCGGCTGTTACAGTGAAGGTGTGTTCCTTTGTTTTAGCCGCTTCTGCGCCGTTTACAAGAATTGCCTTATTCAAATAATTCTCGTCAGGAGTTGCAACAACCTTTATTTTGTCGTTTGCATTTACAACAAGAGATTCTGTACTCTGCGGATAATCTGTTGATTCATATTTAACACCAAACAGTCTGCCTGT
>JALEPO010000134.1 GCA_022768695.1 Clostridia bacterium | reverse complement strand
AGAATAAGAGGAAGCTCTGCCACAGAACCATTGGCTGTCTTATTTGCCTGTGCAATCTTTTCCTGCATTGCGGCAAGCTCCTGCTCGCTCCTCATCGAAACAAGCGAATAATTTGTTGCTAATCCGGAGCCTGTGCGGTATACGCATACCATACTGTATTCATTAGCTGCAAGACTCGGATCATTTACTATGCTGATGCTTGCGGTTGATAAATATTTATCCGCAATTATATCCTTATAATCCTCGAAGAAGGCAATTTCAATGTTATATGTACCTTCAACCATGTCGCTGTTGTGTGTTATCGTCATCTCACTGTCCGAGGTTATATTTATGTTTTCAATATCATATCTGATTTCGGGATAGTCTTTATTTACAAATGCAGCCTTCCATTTTGTTTCGTCTGCCAGTAAATCCTTCGGAATCTTTCCGAATGCCTTCATGACACGGTTTCCGGATATATGATATGTATCTGCTTCTATTTTTTCGATAGATATTGTAGCCTTATCGCCCTTTTTCGCCGGCGCGATAACATACTGAGATGCGCTTACAACATTATCCTCGCTGTTTCCCTGCACTGTTGCCGATACCTTAAGGGATTTAAGCTCATCTGGCACATCGGCACGAAGCTGGATGGTATAGGTTTCCATTGTTCCCGCTGCGATGAATCCAAGCTCTTTAACAAATGCTGTTCCTTCAAAAAAATCATCGCTGTCCTCTGAACCCATAAGGAAATTCAGTCCGTTGTCACACGCAAGCGAAAGCTTTGCGTTTTTTAAATCCACACTGCCGTCAACGTTATTATATACATTGATATGGGCAATAATAATATCGTCCTTGTACTCTTTCCCTGTATCATCAAGCTCAAGAGTGCCTTCCAAATCAAGCGAGATGTTAAATTTGCTGTCTGTATAGCCCTCAGTAAATTCGCCTATACCGTATGTTATGGTTTTATTAATCTTCTCGCCCGGCTCGCAGTCTGTGGCATTCCAATAAAGTGCCGTTGCTGTGTCGGCAGTACCGAAGGTATTAAAGCCTGTGTCAAAGGAGAAATCCTTATCAGGCTCATAATCCCACTTTGTTGAAGCAAGATGATACCAATGACCTACTGTCATACTGTCAGGGTCCGGATTGTCAATGCCGTCAAAGGTGATAAACGCTTCCTTTGAAGGCTGTTCATAGTTATCCAGATAACGCACATATGCGCCTGGATCTCTGCCGTTTTCAAAAAACTCTGTTTCCTTTGAAATCGGAGAAATCTCTTTCTGCACCATTGTGACAGGCGCGTCAATCTCTCCTAAGGCATTGTCAAACATTACACGAATACCAATGCTATGTTTTTCATCGGATTGGTTATCTACTTCATAACTGAGCATTACATTGCCCGTATTCACAGTGTTATCCGTTCTCGAAAGCTGCGCCTTCTGAGTGATTGTAATATCATCCTTTATTGTCCACACGGTAGAAATGATGTTATTTACCACGTCAACCGTTGATTCGCCCCGCTTTGACGTCATTCCGAACAGACCGTAATCCTGACCGAATATATAATCCTTTCCGTCAATACGAACTGTTGTAAACGATGTCTCTATTGATTCTCCGTCATAGAGAAGGCTCATATCGTTGTCATTTTTCTTCTGAGGATGGCCTTCTTTAGTGTATATGCTGAAAAATCCTGTGTCCTCATTCACGGAAAATTCCATGTAGTCATTGCTTATGCTTTTTGTACTCTGTTCATCTTCGGCATATGCAAGGTTTGCAAATACAGGAAGAAGTAAGGATACTGCCAGAACAGAAGATATAATTCTTTTTAGCATTTTCATTTATCTGCCCTCCTCATTACTTACTATTTGAAACATATATTCTTACAACGAATATATCCTGATACAAGGTTCTCACCGAAAGAGTATACCAGCCCGTAGTGTCAAAGTTCAGCTTATATACTCCGTCTGTCGGCGCGATAGACGTTCCTTTTGTTTTCATCTGCGCTCCGTTGTACTGACCCTTGGCAAGCTTTACGGCTGCAATTGATTTGTAATTCATTATCTCGGCATTCGCAGAATTTCCCTCTACATAGATATATCCGGAAGTATCAGGCAGCTTTCCGTTTATCATTACCATTATATCATCTTCATCACACAGCGTAACCTTCTTTGTACGCTCTACCTTATTGCCTGCCTTATCCCATGCGGTGTATTTGATTGTATATGGCGAATTTCTGTCAAACTCATTTTCGTTTATATCATCTATATTCAATCCGCCGTAGTCAATCTCTGATGTATATTCGTCAGCGTCAAGGTAAACCTTAGCGCCGCTGCCGTCATATTTATATACCTTGAATTTCGTTATATCGTCCGCGTTAAATGTACTGTTACCCTTTATATATAAAATATCCTCACTGTTCTGGGGCTCTATGTATATTTCATCCTTCAGAATATTTTCTACATATGCTGTTACTTCTCTGATATTGTTCGCTTTATCCTCAAGCACAAATTTGTAAATACCGTTACTGAAAAATGTCTTCTTCACGCTTTTACTGTATTGTGATGTGCTGTCACCTTTGATTTTAACATCCTCATTGCTTGTGATTTCGATTTCAACAGACTGATTTGTCAGGTGTCCCGTTTTTTTCTCGTCTACGGTCACAGTTTTATTCTCTACTTGCGCTTCTCCATTTGCATTTGCAAGAGTTTCAAACCGTTCTCCTGTATAATATTTATAGTTCCATGTAACCTTTTCAAATTCAGGCGCCACATCGTCAATAACATTTACATCGACAGCTATGGTCGCAACATTGCCCGCATCGTCCATGCAGAAGAACTGCTTTTTTCCGTTTGAGTCAACGTCTACATAAGTAGTGGGAAGGGTTATGTCCTGTATGAAAATGTCCTGGTAAATTTTCTCGAACTCCGGTGTGCCTATAAATTGGTCAGGATTTGCTGTATATTCCTTCCAATATTCAAGTATCTCATCTTCGGTATATCCCAGCTCCTCAAGATTATCCCGCAGACGGATAAGCTTTACCTTGCCTGTGACATTGTCGGGAGCTGATGCACTGAAGCTGATTCTTGCGCCTACGACACAGTCAGAGGCATTTAAAGGATCAACACTTTTTTCCGTGCCGTCACCGTAATATAAAGGTGTAACAGTTCCTGTCACCTTAGGCGGTGTTTTGTCAATGTTGTTTATTATCACAGTCTGCTCAGACCGGTTGCCGATTTCATCGGTGCAAATCAGTGTTAATGTTCCGTTTTTGACGAAAAATATTTCATTTCCCGAAATCAGATAATCTCTGTT
>JALEPO010000105.1 GCA_022768695.1 Clostridia bacterium | reverse complement strand
GGCGAAAATGCGGTGGCATTGAAGGTGGAGCTTGCGGGAAAGGTGTTTATACTTGGGCTTACTTTGCCTATTTTAACAGGTTTTCTGGAGGTGTGTATAGATGCGGTCAATTGTATTTAGCCTTGTTGTTATATTATTCATGTTGTTTCCGGCATCGGTATCTGCTGATATAGAACGTCCGCATCTTAGTGGTGAAAATATGTTTAACAGTACAGTTGATGCGGTAGCGGACGGAACGCTGTCCTTAAATCCTATAAGCCTGATTAATCTCGCAAAGGAGGATTTGCTGCGCGAAATCCGTGCAAGTGCATCTGATATAACTGTACTGCTGTCTTTGTCGGCAATATCCGCTATGGTGAGCGTTTTAAACGGAGCCTTTGGCAATAAATCAAGCGGTGAAACAGCATTTTTTGCCTGCTTTACGCTTATGTCAGTATCAGCGATAAAATGCTTTACTGTAACTCTTAGCTACGGTATGGAGGTAATAGAAGCTATGAGTGGATTTATCACGAAGCTTTCACCGCTTTTGTCTGTTGCGCTCATAAGCTGTGGCGCGGTGACTTCTGCCGCGGCATTTCATCCTGTGCTTTCGGCTGCGGTTTATATTATAACGATAGTAGTTGAAAAATGTCTTATGCCGCTTATCAGCTTCGGCGCAGTATTGTCCATTGTGGGGAATGTAAGTGATAAGGTACAGCTTTCGGGATTTTGCCGTGTTGTAAAGTCGGTGGCAAGATGGATAATGGCGGCTGTTGTAACTCTTTTTACCGGTATAAGCGCTATTTATGGATTCAGTGCGCCGGCACTTGACGCAGTAAGCGCGAAAACAGTTAAATTCGCTGTAGGGAGTCTTGTTCCTGTAGTGGGCAGCTTTTTGTCAGATACTGTGGAAACGGTTGTAAGCGGCACAAGGTTGATGAAAAATGCGGTTGGAGTTTCAGGAATCATAGTGGTATGCGTCATATGTGCCGTTCCGATGCTTAAAATAGGAGTTATGCAGCTTATGCTAAGATTAACTGCGGCGGTAGTAGAGCCGCTGACGGATACGAGAGTGAGCAAAATGCTTTGGGAAGTATCAGAAACGGTCACAACTATATTTGGAATGGTTATTATGACGGCTGTTTTGTTTATAATCAATATCTGTATTATTTTGGCGGTGACTGTATGAAGACATATATTTTAACCATAATTTCAGCAACGCTGCTGTCAGCCTTTTCTGCTAATCTTGCACCGGAAAAATGGCAGAAATATGTTAAAATTATAACGGGACTTGTCCTTATAATATGCATAGTATCTCCTTTAAAATCCTTGGTTTCCATAGATTGGCCCGAAGACTTTGAATTTACTGAATATACTGCTGAGTCTGATGGCAAAACACAGACGGATATTGTTGTTTCGGAGCTGTCGGAACGTATTTGCAGAGATGTTGAGGAACGGCTGATTAAGGAATTTAATATAGCTGCTTGTGCAGATGTAAAAATTGATGTAGATTCGGAAGGTAAAATAAACGGAGTTAAGGAAATACACATAACCGGAGCTGTGCTTACTGGAGCGGCAAAAGCAAGATTGTGTGAGGTATACGGAGTATCTGAGGTGTATAATGAATAAAGATATATTCACAAAAATACTGAAAAATAAGAATAATCAAATCATATGTATAATATTAATAATTGGAGTTGTATTTATGCTGTTTTCCGGCGGCGGCAAGGAAAAGGAGCAGTCCGTCAAAGCAGTTGCCACAATAGATGAAGAGGAGCGTCTTGAGGAAATACTTTCCCATATAGACGGTGCCGGACAGGTGTCTGTAATGATAACCTATTACAGCACATCCGAAAAGGATATAGCATACGAAACAAAAACAAATACTGTCGGATTTGATTCGCGAAGTGAGGAAAGTGAGGATAAAAAGGCTGTTATGACAGACGGAGAGCCCATGGTGATAAAGGAGGTATATCCCAAAGTCAAGGGGGTGATAGTGGCAGCGGATGGCGGAAGCAGTTCTGTTGTCAGACAAGCGATAAGCGAGGCTGTTACTGCGGTGATGGATGTTCCGGCACATCGGGTAAAGATATACAAAAGAGATCAAAAATAAATTTTGTTAAGGAGGAGAAAAAATGGTTTTAAAGAAAAAAGAGATAATTGCGGCGGCATTAGTTGTTCTTATAGGCACTGCCGGGTATCTGAACTGGTCATACCAAGACACAATTCATGTTACGGATGGTGAAAGCTATATAGAAACAGGCAAAAAGCTGGGTGAGGCGCAATATGTAAATTCGGTTGAGGAGGTGGAGGAAAATAGTCAGACTGCTGCACCGGAAAATACAAAAGCAGATAATCAGGAAACTTCAAATAATGAATCGGGAGCCGTTGTAGAAACGACTGTGGATACAGGCGGTTATTTTGAACAGGCAAAAATTGATAAGGAAAATTCAAGAGCAAAATCTCTGGAAATTTTAAATCAGACAGCTGAAAATGTTAATTTTGACGAGGAAATACGAAAAAAAGCCGGCGAACAGATTTTAAATACAGCTTCAAACGTAGAGAAAGAAACCGAAATAGAGAGTATAGCGCAATCTAAGGGCTATAGTGAAATTTGTGCATATGTAGATGAAAACGGTGTTAATATCATGGTAAGAAAAGAGGGATTTGCAAATGAGGATGTGGTAAAACTGACAGATATTGCTACAGCTGAATTAGGCATTTCTGCGAAGGATGTAAAAATAATTGAAGTACGCTGATATAAAATATGTTGTATAAAATTGCTAAAAAACAGTTGAAGTTCAAGCGCTTTTCTGATATAATATAGGAAATATAATACGATATAAACTGGAGGTTACAAAATGGACGAGGAATTAATGAACGAAACATCAGAGGAAATCAAAGAAACAGCTGAAACAGTATCTGAGGAACCTAATGCTGAAACTGAGGTGGAAATACCTGAGGAAGAAAGCGTCGGTAATATTAAGATTTCGGTTGACGTTGTTTCTACTATTGCCGGAATTGCAACGGCGGAGCTTGAGGGTGTTGCCGGAATGTACAGTTCGTTTGCGGGCGGAATTGCAGAAAAATTCGGCGCAAAAAAGAACCCTTCAAAGGGTGTCAAGGTAGAAATGACAGAGGACACTGTTGCGATTGACCTTTATATTGTGGTGGACTACGGTGTAAGAATACCGGAGCTTGCATGGGAAATTCAGGAAAACGTTAAAAATAATGTTGAAACAATGACAGGACTTTCGGTAGAAAAAGTAAATATTCATATTGAAGGCGTAAGCTTTGAAAAGGAAACGTCGGAGCAGATTGAAGGCTCAGAGCCGGAGCTGCTTCCGGAGGGCGAGGAATAATTTCTGACGGGAAATGCTGTTCACTGCGGATTGGTTCGCGGCGGGCAGCATTTTTGGAATATATAACTAAACGTGGGCTATCCTTTGCTTCTGTATGTGTTGGTTGGTTAAGTCGCGTTTTTCATTTAAAATATTATTTCCTATTGAGCTGTTGAATACATTACCCTGAAAATAACGTAAAGATTGTAAAATTAATCTCCTTTTTCTTGCTTTTTACTGTAGAATGTGATATAGTTTTAATATTGATATTTATATACAAAGAAAGGTATATTGCAATGAAGAAACAAACACGTAGTGAAGCGCGCTGTGCTGCTTTTACACAGATATTTCAGATGAATCAGCATAAGGATGATATGGAGCATATAATGAACGAGCTTTTGCAGGCTATTCCCGAGTGTGAAGAAAATCTTGGATATATCAGCTCTGTTATTAATGGTGTAAGTGAGCATGAGTCAGAGCTTGAAGAAATAATTTCAGCACATATAAAAAAGGGATGGTCTTATTCAAGACTGTCAAAGGCAGCTCAAAATATTCTGAAGCTTGCCGTTTATGAAATGAAATATGTTGATGATGTACCGGAAAGAGTTGCTATTAATGAGGCGGTTGAGCTTGCCAAAAAATATGGCGATGAAGGTGATCCGGCATTTGTAAACGGACTATTGGCAAGCGTCTATAAATCGTTATGATATATCTTGGAATAGACACAAGTAACTATACAACATCAGTTGCTGCTGTCTGCGGTGATACGATTATTTCAAAACGACAGCTTCTTCCGGTTAAAAGCGGCGAAAGAGGAATACGTCAGAGCGAAGGAGTATTTCATCATATGAAGTTTCTGCCGCGGCTGTACGGTGAAATTTCAAAGGATATTGCTGTCAGCGATATTGCCGCAGTGGGCGTGAGTACACGTCCAAGAAATGTTGCAGGCTCGTATATGCCGGTATTTCTTGCAGGTGAGGGATATGCAAGGGTTATTTCTGATACGCTTGGTGTTCCTCTGCATTGTGTAAGTCATCAGGACGGTCATGTAATGGCAGGGATTTATTCATGCGGCTTTGAAAAGCTTTTAGAGGGTGAATTTTTATCTGTGCATCTTTCCGGCGGTACAACAGAAATATTAAAAAGCCGTTTTGCGGACGGTGGCTTTGTGCATGAAATAGTCGGAGGAACAAAGGATATAAGTGCCGGTCAGTTTATAGATCGTATAGGCGTAAGGCTGGGGCTTCAATTTCCGGCAGGAAGAGCTTTGGAGGAATTATCCAACACAGCTGAAAAAGCAATAAAGCTTCCGGTAAGCACAGACGGTGCATATATTAATTTTTCTGGAGCTGAAACGAAGGCTTCACGCATGACAGATGAATGTGAAAAAGCGGAGCTGGCACTTGGAGTCCTTACTGCGGTTAAGGATACATTGGTAAAGGCACTTAATTCAGCTGTAAGGAATACGGGTGTAAGCCGCGTTTTAATGGTAGGAGGAGTTTCTTCGAACAGTCTGATAAGACGTGGACTGGAGAAGGAGCTTGACGGAAAAGTCTTTTTTGCCTCACCGGAGCTTTCAACTGACAATGCTGTAGGAGTAGCTAAGCTTGCAGAAATAAAATATGGTTTATAAAAAACAGGAGAACAAATGGAACCGAGAATAGCAACGGTATCGCAGATTAACGGATACATTAAAAAAATACTTGACCATAATCAAATATTGAATAATGTTTGGGTTAAAGGAGAAATCTCAAATTTTAAAAATCATTATTCGGGGCATTTATATCTGACACTTAAGGATGAAGGCGGCGTTTTAAAGGCTGTTATGTTTAAAAGTGCGGCAAAAATGCTGAACTTTATGCCTCAGGACGGAATGAAGGTTATGGCGAGGGGCAGGGTAAGCGTATACGAGGCAAGCGGCGCTTATCAGCTTTATATCGAAGAAATGATTCCCGATGGTGTAGGGGATTTATATGTGGCGTATGAACAGCTTAAAAAAAAGCTTGAGGATGAGGGCTTGTTTAAGCAGGAATTTAAAAAGCCCATACCTCGCTTCCCGGAGCGTGTCGGGGTTGCAACTGCGACTACAGGAGCGGCTGTAAGAGATATAATCAACGTAATAACGCGCCGCTATCCTTTAGCGGAAATTATAATTTATCCCACGCAGGTTCAGGGAGCAGGCGCGGCGGAAAGCATAGTTAAGGCGATTGAATATTTCAATAAGCATAAAATGGCAGACACAATAATTGCCGGACGAGGCGGCGGATCAATAGAAGATTTGTGGGCTTTTAACGAGGAGATTGTTGCAAGAGCAATTTTTGCATCTAAAATACCGATAATTTCTGCTGTGGGACATGAAACGGATTTTACAATTGCGGATTTTGTTGCGGATTTAAGAGCGCCTACTCCATCGGCGGCAGCAGAAATTGCTGTGCCGTCAACGGCCGAGCTAAAAACGCTTATAGCCGGTGCTTCAATCCGCGGAGCAAACGCAATAATGAAGCAGATTGAACAGCGAAGATTGATTTTAAAGCGTTTCAAATTAAAAACTCCAAAATCACGGATAGATGATGAGAATTTGCGGTTGGACAATCTTTTGAGAAGAATGGAGCAAAGTCTTAAATTAAAATTCACAGAAAAGCGTAAGCTGCTTGGCGAGGCGGCGGGAAAGCTTGATGCGTTAAGTCCGCTGCAAACGCTGTCAAGAGGTTATGCAATACCCATTGAGAAAGACGGAAGCGTAATAAGAAGTGTTAAGAATATGCACTCCGGTGACGAGTTTACGCTGAAATTAAAAGACGGTGACACAGAATGTATCGTAAAATAGAAAGGTAAAGAAATGGCTGAGAAATTTGAAGAATCAATAAATAAGCTTGAAGAGATAGTAAGACAGCTTGAGGACGGAAATGTGAGTCTTGATGAATCACTGTCACTTTTTGAACAGGGAATTAAGCTGTCAAAGAGCTGTCAGAAGATGCTTGATAATGCTGAAAAGAAAGTGTCTGTTCTGATTTCATCGCCTGAAGGGGAAACAGAAAAGCAGGATTTTGAGATAGATTAAAAATTCGGAGGCAGACATGAAGA
>JALEPO010000077.1 GCA_022768695.1 Clostridia bacterium | reverse complement strand
ATGGAAGAAGGGTAGTTAAGAATTCTTTTGATATAGCAACATATGAGCCTGAGGACAGTGATGCATGGGATGCTGCGTATGATCGCTGGAAAGAAATAATTAAAAGTGTATAAATGAAGTAAAAACATCTGTCTTTAAAGCGTCGGGTTGCTAAGGACATGAGTCTATTTCAAGTATTGTGTAAACCCTCGACATGGTGTAGAATAGAAGTACACTGTGAGGAGGGTTTTTAATTATGCCAAGAAGAAAAAGAACACCGGAAGAAAGTATCCGATCAATAACCCCACGACTACCCCATGACAGTCCTGCAAAGCAATTCAATTGTCAATTCAAAACAAGCGTTTCGATATTTTAACTATATTAAAGACGGGTATCAGACGCGGTGAACTTTTAGGACTTAGATGGGAAGATGCAGATTTAGAACATCAAATTATAACGATTTCACAATCTATTAGTCCTCCTATTGCAAAAGGCAAAGATATTGATTACAAATTAAAATCAGAATCAAGCCATAGGAGTATTCCTATTGATGAAGAGTATTCATTATCATAAAAACGGCACTACATAAGGATTTTTTAACGCAGGAAAAAAACGGTTTATTCTTTCGGCGGAAAAAGTAAACAGTAATTTATTAAATACGAAGGGAAGCGTAAGTGATGAGCAAAAAGGAGATTGTTGAACGTTATATTATTTTTATGGTCGGATTGTTTATTAGTTCATTTGGTGTAAGCATGATAACAAAGGCAGATTTGGGTACATCTCCGATTTCGTCTATTCCGTATGTTCTAAGCTTGTACTATCCCATGACCTTGGGGCAGTTTACCATAATTTTTAGTATATTCCTTATTATATTGCAGCTTATAATTTTAAGGAAGAATTTTAAATGGGAGCACATTCTGCAAATACCTGTATCAATAGTATTCGGTTATTTTATTGATTTCAGTATGAATATATTGCAATTTGTAAATCCCACTGCGTACATAACAAAAGTAATTTATCTTTTACTGGGCTGCGTGGTGCTTGGAATAGGAGTGTATATGGAGGTATTGGCAGATGTAGCAATGCTCCCGGGTGAATCGTTTGTAAGAGCAATTGTTTTCAGGTGGAAATCCGAATTTGGAATTACAAAGGTGGCTTTTGATGTGACATCGACAGTTATTGCAGCATTATTATCATTTGTACTCATGAAACAGCTTGCAGGAGTGAGAGAAGGAACGATTATTGCCGCATTATTGGTAGGTTTTATTGCGCGCACAATTGGAAAAATACTGTCATTTTTGCCGAAAAAATATTCATGTCTGTAAAAGGGGAAGGTTAATCATGAAAAAGAAGCTTGATATTGACCATATAACACTGGGAGTATGCTACTATCCCGAGCATTGGGATAAATCGCTTTGGCGGGAGGATTTAAAGAGAATGAAGCAATACGGAATAGAGGTTATCCGTATTGCGGAATTTGCGTGGAATAAATTTGAGCCGCACGAAGGTGAATTTACATTTGAATTTTTTGACGGATTTATGGATATTGCCATTGAAGAAAACATGAAGGTGATATTCTGCACGCCGTCGGCAACACCGCCCGCTTGGATGAGTAAAAAGTATCCCGAAATTCTTAATGCCGATATAGACGGAAATCTTATACACCACGGTTTAAGACGGCACTGCAATCTCAATTCCGAAAAATACCGTTTTTTTGTTTCGCGTATCACGGAAAAAATTGCGGAGCATTACAGCCGTTATACGAATATCGTCGCATGGCAGCTTGATAATGAAATAAACTGCGAATGTGATTTGTATTATTCTGAAAGCGACCATAAAGCATTTCGCAAATATCTGCAAAACAAATTTGCTACGCTTGATAAGCTGAACGAGGCTGTTGGAGCGGTATTCTGGAATCAGTCGTATACCTCTTGGGATGAGGTAAATCTGCCGCGGCGAACAAATGCCGGAAAAATGGGAAATCCTCATATCGGACTTTTGGAAAAAAGGTTCATATCCGAAACGGTTATTGAATTTTTTAAATTGCAGGCGGATATAATACGCAAATATACAAGTGCGTATATAACGACAAATGGATTGTTCAATCATATTGATTATCAGCGCCTATCCGGAGATGTGCTTGATTTTATTACATACGACAATTATCCGAATTTCGCATATGAAAGGCGGCTTGATGTGTCGCGTCAAAATGGACTTCGCGACAGAAATTCTTCATACAATCTGACGCGTGTGAGGAGTATTTCGCCTGTGTTCGGAATTATGGAACAGCAGTCGGGGCCGTCTGGCTGGAACTTTCGTATGGAACAGCCGGCGCCAAAGCCGGGACAAATCAGATTATGGACATTGCAGGCAATAGCGCACGGTGCGGATTATGTAAGCTATTTCCGCTGGCGGACTTGTACATTCGGAAATGAGATTTATTGGCACGGACTTCATGATTATTGCAATCAGCCGAACAGAAGAACAGAGGAGCTTGAAAGGACATACCGTGATATTCAGGGCATACAGGCTGTATGCGGCAAAGAATATTTTGCAGAAGCGGCACTTTTGAAGGACTACGATAATGAGTGGGACGGGGAAGAGGATATATGGCATTCAGAGGTTGACAGAGTCAGCTATGACGGCTGGTTTCGAGCCTTTCAGAAAAAGCATATACCATATGATATGGTGTATGTGAATGACGATACTGGACTTGAGGAGCTTTTAAAATATAAAATGGTTATCTATCCGCATCCCGCCATTTTTACGGAAAAACGAGCGGCATTGCTAAAGTCATATGTCAAACAGGGCGGAACGCTAATTTTAGGCTGTCGGACAGGATATAAGGATTTGAACGGTATTTGTTATATGATGCCGATGCCGGGGTATGCGGCACAGCTTGTAGGCGCGGAAGTGGAGGAATTTACATTTCTGTCCCCATATGATGAGGAACAGTATGTAACGATTGGTGAAAACCGAGTCAGCGCGCAGTGTTTTAATGATGTGCTGAAAATTACCGACGGTGAAGTGATAGGCGCATTTGAAAACAATTACTACAGCGGGAAACCGGCTGTGTCGGTTAAAAATATTGGTGAAGGCAAAGCGTACTATTTCGGCGCAGCATTCGGCGAAGATACGGCGAAAGCGTTTATTGAACTGGAAAATATGCAATCTCCAAAAATTTCTGCCGGTCTTAGAATACCCGAAAGCGTTGAGCTTGCTATAAGAGGAGAATATATATTCCTGATGAATTACAGCGGTGAGAGTATGGAAATAGAGTGCGGTGCGGAGTTTAAGGATATGATAAACGGAACGGAATACAGAGATAAAATTAT
>JALEPO010000044.1 GCA_022768695.1 Clostridia bacterium | reverse complement strand
TTACCTCACCGTCATTCTCGACATTAGAGAATTATACTACGGCTGTAAACACTTATGATGCGACAAAGTTTAATGTATCCTTTGATTTTAAGCTTGAAGGTGTATATTCAGGCAAAGGATCAAGCATTGCATTGCTCGGCGGGACAAGCAGTAGCAGTTGGTTAGACTCCAAAAAGCAGATTCTGACAATCAGTATGAAGTGTGGAAGCAATGCCGGATATTTCAGTGAACTGGCTGTAAACGGAGTAGATGTGTTGAGTACCTTAAAAGAAAGCACCGCAACATATGATATTGGTACATTGAATCGTGACAGTACGGGTTGGGTAACTCTTAATTCAACAATTGATTTTGCGACAAAGAAGGTAACATTCAGCCTGTCCAAGAATAACGAAGTAGTTGTAGCTGAACAGACAGTTGATTTTGTAAATACAGATACTACTGTATTAGACAGATTGTTTATGGCTGCAGGCAAGACCTACGGCGGTGTATATGTTGACAACCTTGTAGTTGAGGCGGCACCAACGGCAACAGCTTCGTCTGGCACAAACGAATAATTTATGGCATAATTAAAGAAAGGGCTTAGTGCCCTTTCTTTTTTGCTTGCGTCCGCTTGACAAAGTGTGCGGTTTGTGTTATTATAATAAAAAGTAATGGTTCTTAAACCATTCCGCGAGGTATTTTGTAGAAAAAATATTTTCTACCCTAATCACTTGTTATGCTACTAACAAGTGATTATTTTTTGCTTACCCATATACATAGCAGTAAAACTAAAGTTAAATAAACAATAGCTTCACCCATTGTATCACCCCCTTTCGGGCGGTGTCGGAATAATCTTTAAACCATTTCCAAATGTGATTATACCATAAAGCAGATGCTTTGTCGATAAATGTAAAATATATGTTAGATGATTGTAACTGCTTGACAAAGCTTGTGGATTGTGTTATTATAATAAAAAGAAATGGTTCTTAAACCATTCCGCATGTGTACTTGTAGAAAGAAATAAAAATTCTTCTACCCAATAACTATCTATCGGCTAAATAGATAGTTATTTTTTTATCCACACAATAATCAGTAAAATTAACAATAATTGTATTGTTATTTCTCTCAAAGCAACACCTCCCTTACGGCGGTGTCGGAATAATCTTCAAACCATTTCCGATATTGATTATATCACAGATAACGGTATTTGTCGATAAATGTAAAACATATGTAAGTAATCTGTAACCGCTTGACAAAGTGTGCGGTTTGTGTTATTATAATAAAAGAAATGGTCATCAGACTATTCCGCATGATAGTATTGTAGAAAAGTTACTTTTCTACCCATAACCGTTTATCCTGCAAGATAAACGGTTATTTTTTACCTATCCATATACATAGCAGTAAAACTAAAGTTAAATAAACAATAGCTTCACCCATTGTATCACCCCCTTTACAGGTGGCGTCGGAATAATCTTTAAACCATTTCCAAATGTGATTATACCACAGATAACGATATTTGTCGATAAATGTAAAACATATGTAAGATAAAAGTATTTCGTTTTACAAATGTTTTAATGTCTATATTATCCACACATGATAATCCTTTAACAGATAATTTAACTGCAAAATATATCCGATAAACTGCGGACCTGCCATAAGCTGACCAAAAAATGGCTTCCCGTAATCGAAGCTTCCGTTTATGATTCCTTCAAGCTTGGATTTGTCGCAAAGGGCAAGTATCGGCGAATTGGAATCACGCAGTACATCGGCAAGCATTTGCTTTGCTGCCTTTTCGTAATACGGATTATGAGTTTTGGGGTAGGGACTTTTTCTTCTCAAACGCACATCTTCCGGCAAAATTCCTTTCGCTGCCTCACGAAGAATATTTTTCGATACATTGTTTTTGTTTTTCATTTCCCACGGTATGTTCCATACATATTCTACAAGTCTATGATCGCAGAAGGGGACACGCACTTCAAGTCCGCTTGCCATGCTCATCCTATCCTTTCTGTCAAGCAGATTGCACATGAACCAGTTTATATTCAAATATGAAATTTCGCGACGACGCTTCTCCTCGGGTGTGTCACCGTCAAATTCCGGAACCTCCTTTATAGACTCCTCATATCGCATTCGTGAGTAGCCCTCAAGATCGAGAGTTTCTCGAACGCTGTCTATTAAAATATTATTTCTCAATGTTAAATCGTAGCACCACGGGAAAGCGGCTGTTTTGAACGCTTTTTCCTCACGAAACCACGGGTAACCGCCAAAAATCTCATCTGAACATTCGCCTGAAAGCACTACTGTATGATTTTTCTTTACTTCTCTGCAAAAATACAGAAGCGATGAATCACAGTCTGCCATACCCGGCAAATCCTTTGCAAGCAACGCACTCTCAAGAAGTCCTGTCAGCGCTTCGTTAGGACAGACGAGATATGTATGTTTTGTGTCAAACGCTTCAACCATTCTCGGAACCCATTTTGTGTCACTGTCAGGCTGAAAATGTGAAGCCCTGAAATATTTGCTATTATCCTCATAATCAAATGAATAGGTAGAAAGTTTTTTGCCATGTCGTGCCATTTCTGACGCACCTATGGCTGTTATAATACTCGAATCAAGTCCGCCGGAGAGGAATGTCGCAATAGGTACGTCTGATACGAGCTGTCTTTTTACAGCGTCTGTGACAAGTGAACGTACGTTTTCTATAGTTTCTTCATAGTTGTCAGTGTGTTCTTTGCTTTTTAAACTCCAGTAACGTTTGATTTTAATGTTATGCCTGTCGATGGTCATGTAATGTCCGGGACGCAGCTCTTTAATATCCTTAAAAACTCCTATCCCTTGGGTTCTCGCAGGACTTAAAGCAAAAAGCTCACAAAGACCGGTTATGTCAAGCTTGGGAGAAATTCCTGGATATTCAAATATAGACTTAATCTCCGACGCAAAAACAATATCATCGTCTTTTCTGGTATAGAAAAGCGGCTTTACACCAAATCTGTCACGACACAGAAATACTCTTTGCCGCATAGAATCCCATATTGCAAATGCAAAAATGCCATTAAGAAGCTCAACGAATTTTTCACCGTAATGTATGTATGCGTAAAGGAGAACTTCTGTATCCGAGGTGGTAGAAAATTCATAGCCGTAGCTCTTGAGATTGCTGCGTATATCGTCTGTGTTGTATAATTCACCGTTATATGTTATTGTAAATTCATGTCCTTCAACAGTGCGTTTCATAGGCTGCTGACCGCGTTCTACATCTATTACGGCAAGTCGGCTATGGGCAAATGTGGCATGCTCGCCAACCCATTCGCCCCATGAATCGGGACCGCGGTGACGGATTTTTTCTGCCATACGGCTTGCGATGATTTTATTTTCATTTTCTTTTTTTATGTAATTATTTCTGAAATTTATAAATCCACATATTCCGCACATAATCAAACCTCCCTTGATTTGTTTCTATGTATATAATATGATTGGATGCGTAAATATGTGTTGCTGGATATGTAATATAAAAAGTTAGTGTTTTGCACAAAATTGCAGAGCGGGAAATAAATTTTATTGAAAAGTAAAATTTCTGATAATGTGTAATTTCTCATAAAAAAACAGACAAAGCATTTTAGCTTTGTCTGCTGTAGAAGTCTTAATATTACAGGATTCTCTTTCCGCCTATAAAGCGTGAACGGTAGTAGTCTGAATCGATTGAAGTATACTGGATTGTTTTGCCTGTTGAAGGCGCATGAATCATTGTTCCGTTACCTACATACAAACCAACGTGCGATGGTGAATCGCTTGAACCGAAGTATACCAAATCGCCGGGCTGAAGATTAGCTCTGCTTACATATGTACCATCATTATCCCACTGTGTATATGTTGTACGCGTGATATTGTATCCACATTCACGGTATACATACTGAACAAATCCTGAACAGTCAAATCCTGAAGGAGTAGTTCCACCCCAAAGATACGGAACGCCAAGATACTTAGCAGCTGTATCAAGAACGTGCTGTGCAGCAGGGCTTGCCTGTGTGTTTGCAGGTGCTGAGTAATCAGGCTGTGGTGCTGCCGGTGTAGCCGGAGCTGATACGCTGTAATACTTAAAGTCAACCGGCATACTATATACTTCTGACTGATCCGGCATAACTGCGCCAACTGTAATTATGTAATCACGATTAACCGGAAGCTGATCTCTGCCAACTGCAAGTGAAGTTGAATCAATCACTGAAGTTGTTGATAATGAATTTCCGTTATGATCCTTGATGATAACACGATATTCAAGCGCTCCCGAAACAGGAAGCCATTCAATTGTAAAATCACCCTTAGCAAGCTCAGAACCATCTGTAGGCGATGTTATTTCAGGAAGCTCCAATGTGTAGCTTGGCGCTGCAAACTGATGATATGAACGGTTTACACTTGCTATTGCCTGCTCTCTTGTAGTTGAGCCTAAAGGATTAAGTGTGTCATCTGTTTCGCCGTTCATAAGAGAATAGTTAAGAGCGGTTATAACAGAATCCTTTGCCCACTGGCTGATTTCGCCGCAGTCATAGAAGGAATCGATTGCTGAAGTATCTGAACCGTCTGAGAATTCAATGTTAGCTTCGCTGGCTGTAAGAGTGCTTACAAGCATCTTTGCCATTTCTTCTCTTGTTACAAGTCTGTTAGGAGTGAATGTTGAATCATCCGTACCTGAAACAATACCGTAGCAGTAAGCCTGAGCAACTGCAAGGCTGTCTGTGTCTGTAAATGGTGAAGAAACTGATTCAATCAAATCTTCATTAGTAAGCCTTTTATATAGGTTGACAATTAATTCACAGAATTCTTCTCTTGTAATGTTAGCCTTTAAATTGTTTGAAACAACTGAGTAGGAAACAAGACCGGATTCATTTGCTGAAATATATTCCGATATTGCCCATCCGCTCAAATCGGCAGCTGATGCTGTTGTACCGATGGCTGCGGATATTGTTGCTGTCAGTGATAAAGCAGCCAAGATAATTTTTTTTGCGATTTTATTCAAGATTACTCTCTCCTTTTCATCGTTACCTAAGTCTGTTTTTCGTTAAATTTACTATAGCCACAATTACTTTTTTGTAAACTATGCCTACATTGTACCATTAATCGCCTCAGATGTCAAGTTTTTAGAAAAGATTTTTTTAAAAAGTTTAAAAATTTCGTTAAAACTTCTTAAGATTTTGGTAATCTTAGTGTAATATAACGGAAATCTGAGTGAAATATTACAAAAAAACAGTGCAAAAAATGTCAAAAAAAGTATAAAAATAAGCTTAAAAATTCAGAAATCTTACAATATCTTGTTTAAATTTAATAAAACAAACAATATGTGGTAGCAAAATATTAAAATAAAAATGCAAATTTTAAAAAAATGTTACAAAAAACTTAAAAGCTGTAAAAAATATATGAATTGATTTAATGAATGATGATTTGTAAGGAAAAAGTGATTATTTTGAGTGTTCAAAAACAAGACTTTTTTGTGTAAATTTAATAATGCAATTGACAGGTTGCATAAATAATGATAGAATTATATATGTAATATGTAAAATATAACAAAATTCAGGGGAGTGAGTTTATAGTGAAGAAAACGTCTGAAACTGTGGCATCTAACAATGTTGCTTTAAAAGAAAAGTCAAAATACGGTATAATGTATTATATCAAACGTGACTGGCAGCTTTATGTGCTCTTGCTTTTTCCGCTTGCATTTGCGTTAGTGTTTAAATTTCTTCCGTTTCTTGGGCTGTCAATTGCATTTTTGGATTATGACGTTGTGGGTGGATTTGAAAATGCAAAGTTTATCGGATTTGACGCTTTTATTGAAGTGTTTAAAATGAAGGATTTTTATATCGCGTTAAGAAATACAATAGTTCTTAACGGTCTTGACCTGTTGATTGGTTTTCCGGCGCCGATTATTCTTGCTATATGCCTTAATGAAATAAGAAATAAATATTTCAAGCGTGTATCGCAGACGGTTTTATATTTGCCGCATTTTTTGTCGTGGGTAATCATTGCGGGTATTTTCTATCAGCTTTTATCTCCGACAACAGGATATTTGAATATTCTTATTATGCGTAACGGCGGAGAAAGTATTCCGTTCCTTACCGAAAAATGGCATTGGCTTGTTTCGTACTGTCTGATAGGAGTATGGCAGAGCATGGGATGGGGAACTATTATTTATCTTGCGGCAATTACCGGCATTAATGCCGATTTGTATGAGGCAGCTACTGTAGACGGCGCGGGAAGATGGCGAAAAATATGGAATATTACAATACCTTGCATACGCTCTACGATTGTTGTAATGCTGATTATGAGCTTGGGAAGAATACTGGGAATTTCGTTTGAACGTCCGTATACCTTGGATAATCCTTTGGTGCGTGATTTCTCGGACGTTATATCAACCTTTGTATATCGCGTAGGCTTGCAATCGCACCGGTATAATATTGCGACTGCTGTGGGATTGTTCCAGTCGGTTGTTGGATTAATATTTGTCTTTGGCTCGGATAAAATTGCAAAGCTTATGGGAGAAGATGGTATAATCTAAGGATATGAAAGGGAGATTATAATGAAAAGAAAAGTTTCAGATATATGTATAGACAGTTTGATTTATGTGTTTATAGGAGTTTTATCGCTTGTTTGTCTTATTCCGTTTATTCATGTAGCGGCTATGTCTGTCAGCGGTAATGCAGCGGTTATGGCAAATCAGGTATTTCTGATACCAAAAGGATTTAATGTGGATGCATATAAAACAGTATTTAATGACGCTTCAATGATGCGCTCGCTTTGGTTTTCGGTGTGGATTACCATAGCGTTCACTGCGCTCGGTATGTTTCTTACAATATGCGGCGCATATGCGCTTTCAAGAAAAAGATTAAAGGGAAGAAAGGCGGTAGGTATTATTTTCCTTATCACAATGTATTTTACAGCCGGAACAATTCCCGATTACATAGTAATGAGTGAGCTGCATCTTATAAATACAGCGGCGGTTCTTATTCTTCCTCTTGCCTTTTCGGCATATAATCTTATAATATTAAGAACGTTTATGCAAAACAGCGTTCCGCAGAGTCTTGAGGAGGCCGCTCAGATAGACGGCTGCAACGATTTTGTGATTTTAATTAAAATTGTGCTTCCTCTTTCTGTTCCGGTGCTTGCAACGCTTGCGCTTTTCTATGCGGTAGGCAGATGGAATACATTTCAGGATGCACTGTATTTTATAACAAAATCTCCGCTTAAGCCATTGCAGCTAAAGCTGTATGAGCTTGTCAACGCGGCAGGCTCGCAAGCATCTGTTTCGCAGGAGGTGGCGGGCGAGAGTATGCAGGCTGAAGAAGTTTTGAAATCTGCGTGTATCATGTTTGCAACAATACCTATCGTTATAGTATATCCTTTTATACAGAAATATTTTGTAAAGGGTGTTATGATAGGTGCAGTTAAAGAGTAATTAAATAAAAAATATATAAAAAAGGAGAAGAAAAAAATGAAACTAAGAAAAATTTTAAGCGGTGTGCTTGCTTCTGTTATGGCGGTAACTGCATTGTCAGCCTGCGGAGGCGGCGGAGCTAAGGTGGACAAATCCAAGCTGACAGGTCCGGCTAAATATGATGAACAGGTGGAAATTAAAATCCCTGTATATGACAGAGGCATACAGGGACAGGCGGATGTTGACAATAACTATTGGACAAATTATGTTCAGGAAAATTTCGGTGATGAGTATAATATCAAGGTTACATATGTACCAATTACAAGAAAGGAAGATGTAACTGTATTTAATGAGCTTTTAGCAGCCGGCGAACAGCCCGATATTATTTTTAGCTACGACTATCCTTCTGTTATGTCATATTATTCAAGAGGCGCATTTCAGCCTATTGATGAAGAAATCCTAAAGCTTTACGCTCCGACATTCTATGAAAACACAAAGGATTTAGAGGAATATGCAATGGCTGACGGTCAGCGTTACTTCCTGACAGCTACACGTCCAAGAGCGTACAACTGGGTAAGTGTTGTAAGACTTGACTGGCTTGAAAAGGCAGGTTTGGAGATACCTAAAAATCGTGAGGAATATGTAAATATGCTTCGTAAGTTCAAGGAATTAAAGCTTGGCGGTGAGGATACAATTCCTGAAACTAAGTCGTTGTTTAATGCATATTTCCCGAACTATCCACAGAGAGAATATCCGCTTTCGGAAGAGGATAATGCAATGTATTCTGATATTACTGTAGCATCACTTACATGGGACGCTACAAAGGAGGAGCTGAAATATTGGAATCAGCTTTATAATGAAGGTCTTATCAGCCCTGAATGGATGCTTGATAAGGACGGTACACAGATGCGCTCAGACTTTATTTCCGGCAAGGCCGGCGTGTATGGCTTCTATTTGTCACAGACACCTCCTGTATTGCAGTCATTGGTTGAGAATTGTCCTGATGCAAAGGTTGCTGTGTTAAAGCCGTATACTGAAACAGGTAATCCGGCAGACGCCGCAGGCAGAGCTGAATGGCCGTTTGGTATGGTTGCCGGTATAAGCAAGGATTGTGAACATCCGGAAGCTGTCATGATGTACTATGAGTGGTTAAGTCAGCCTGAAAATCTGTTTATCATGCAGAACGGTATTGAGGGTGTTACCTATAATATAGAAAATGATATTCCTGTTCTTGTTGATGATTACACAGGTACAGAAAGACTCAATTATAATTCAAATAAGGATATGTGGTGTCTTGTAACAGAGGGTAAGGATTACGGTTCTGAGGAAAAGAATCTTGAGGCGCAGAAAAAGACATATGCTCCTGCCGGTTTTGAAGATCTTATTCAGCAGTCATATGACAATTACCAGTCACAGAAGGACTATTTATACACAGACTTCCTGTTTGATCGCTCAATTGAATCGCTTTCACAGTACGGTGAAACTCTTAAGAGCAAGTGGGAGGTAATTCAGGTTAATCTTATAACCTGTAAGCCGGAGGAATTTGATGCTAAATATGAAGCTGCCTGCAAGGAATATCTTTCTGCGGGTTATCAGGCTGTTCTTGATGAAAAGGCAGAGGTTTATAAGGAAATGAAGTCTAAATAATTTTTGAAGCTGCAAAAGGGACGGGAAACCGTCCCTTAGACTATCGACAAAACATTTGCGTATTTGTCGACCTTTTTGCATCGACAGAATTTACTATTAAGTCATATTGTACCTAACCTTGACAAAGCTTTGAAAATGCAGTAAAATGTAGCATATAAAATAAACAAGGAGACCAAATATGAAAAAATTACTTACTTTATTAGCAGCTTTTATATTTTTTGTGTCAGGCAGCGCTTCTGCGTATGCTTCGTGCAATGTTGTATCGATTATGTATCATAACATTACTAACGACAGCAGCCGGTGGGATGATTATTGTATTCCGGCATCTGTTCTTGAATCGGATATATCATATTTCATGAATAACGGATACATAACAATGACAGCTTCTGAATTGGCGAATACCGATATGAGCTATCTCAACGGAAAAAAGGTTTTGCTGCTTACATTTGATGACGGATATTCGGGCTGGTATACAGATGCCTATCCTGTATTGCGTAAATATAACGCTAAGGCGTCTATGTATGTTGTGGGCTCAAAAATCGACCACTACGGATATCTGACTAAGTATCAGATAAAGGAAATGTCAGACAGCGGTCTTGTTGAAATCGGAAATCATACAAACAAAATACATCAGACTCCATTTGAGCTTGTAAGAAATCTTTACAGCGATTCCTATACGTTTTGGGATATTGTGGATGATATACGGCTCAACGGAGAAAGACTTGAGGCAATCACAGGCAAAAGAGTTGCAAGTATTACATGGCCGTACGGATATTATACCAATGCATTAGATCAGGCTGTCAAGGATAATCTTGGATACGGAATATCCTTCAGCACAAATTATGGAGTGAATGTTTACAACGGTGACGCTTCGGTTCCGTTTAACAGAATTAACAGAGAATATTCAACTACTTCACAAAGTCTGTATGAAAGAGCGGAAAGTAAATTTTGATTAAAATAGAAACAGAATAACAAATAAAATAAGGAGGAGAAATTATGAATATGGAAATGCTGCATCCCGCAGATCAGCTTGTAATGATTATGGAACGTATTTACGGATATGGTATGACAACGACATCCGGCGGGAATTTGTCAATACTTGACGATAACGGTGATATATGGATTACACCGGGAAGTATTGACAAGGGAAATCTTACAAGAAATGATATGGTTTGCATAAAACCGGACGGCACAATTGTAGGTAATCATAAGCCGTCAAGCGAATATCCTTTTCATCAGAACATATATAAGGTACGTCCTGATTTAAAGGCGGTTCTTCATGCTCACCCGCCGGCTCTTGTTGCGTTCAGTATTGTCCGCAAGATGCCGAATACAAGTCTTATACCTAATGTAAAGTTTTCGTGCGGAGAGATTGGACTTGCAAAGTACGGATTGCCCGGAAGTCAAGATTTAGGTGAAAAGATTGCGGATGAGTTTAAAAAAGGCTTTAATACTGTGGTGCTTGAAAACCATGGTGTTGTAGTAGGCTCAACATCGTTGTTTGACGCTTTTAAGGCTTTTGAAACTCTTGATTTTTGTGCAAGACTTGAAATTGATGCGAATAAAATCGGCACACCTATATCGCTTGCGAATGAACAGCTTGAATGGTATAAGTCGCGTCAGCACGTTGATATGAATGAGTTTGTTGCTAATAAGATTTCAAGTGAAGAAAAAAATGCAAGACGTGAGATGTGTCAGCTTATAAAGCGCGCATATAATCAACAGCTGTTTACAAGCACTCAGGGTACGTTCTCTCGCAGATTAGACGGTGATTCGTTTATTATTACTCCATGCGACAGGGACAGAAAGTATCTTGAACCGGAGGATATAGTTAAAATTGAGGGCAGCTACAAAGAAATGGGTAAAATTCCGAGTCGTTCAGTGGAGCTGCATAAGGAAATTTATAAAAAACACCCGCATATCAACTCTATAATTATAGCGCATCCGCCATGCATAATGGCATTTGTTGTAACAGATCAGGTGCTTGATTCAAGAACCATTCCTGAAAGCTATATTCTTATGAGGAATATTCCGAAGCTTGATTTTGGCTCAAATTATCTAAAGGCGGCAGAAACTGCGGATATATTTGCGGAAAATACACCTATTGCAATAGTTCAGAACGATTGTGTAATAGTAACGGGTGACAGCCTGCTTAATGCGTTTGACAGACTTGAGGTTGCAGAATACAGCGCAAGAGCAATTATTGCCTCAAAGGATCTTGGTGAAATGGTCGCAATTAATCAGCAGCAGATAGATGAAATTGAAGAGGCGTTTCATTTGAAAAAGTAAATAAAAAAGACTTTAAATATTTGAACCGCCCTCCAAAAGTCAGACTGAAAATCTGACGATTGGCAGGACGGTTCGCTTTTATTTTAAAGTCTTTTTTTATGGTTTTATTAACTTAACCCTGAGTATTATAGCTGTAGTTAGGAGCTTCCTTTGTTATATAAATATCATGCGGATGACTTTCCTTAAGTCCGGCGCCTGTAATTCTGACAAACTTGCCGTTTTCCTTAAGCTCCTTGATAGTTCTTGTTCCACAGTAGCCCATACCGCTTCTCAAACCACCGAGCATCTGGAAAACTGTATCGGAAAGAGGACCTTTGTAAGGAACGCGTCCTTCAACACCCTCAGGAACAAGCTTCTTTGAACCGGTCTGGAAATATCTGTCCTTTGAACCCTTTTCCATAGCTGCAAGAGAGCCCATGCCGCGGTAAACCTTAAAGCGTCTGCCCTGATAAATTTCAAATTCTCCGGGACTTTCATCACAGCCTGCAAGCAGACTGCCCATCATAATAACATCAGCGCCTGCTGCGATTGCTTTAACTATATCACCCGAATATTTGATGCCGCCATCTGCGATGATAGGTATATCATATTTTTTAGCAACTTCCGCAACATCATAAACTGCTGTAATCTGCGGTACACCAATACCTGCAACAACTCTTGTCGTACAGATTGAACCGGGACCGATACCAACCTTAAGGCAATCAGCGCCTGCTTTAATAAGAGCTTCTGCCGCTTCTCCTGTTGCGATATTTCCTGCAATAATAGGAAGATCGGGGAATGCCGATTTAATTTCCTTAACCTTATTTATAATGTTCTTGCTGTGACCGTGAGCACTGTCAAGCGCGATAACGTCGACACCTGCGTCATAAACCGCCTGAACACGCTCAAGCGCGTCAGCCGTAACACCTATTGCCGCGCCGACAAGGAGTCTGTCCTGCTTGTCGCGTGCCGAATTAGGGTACTGAACAGCCTTCTCTATATCCTTTATGGTGATAAGTCCCTTTAAATGTCCGGCATTATCAACTATAGGGAGTTTTTCAACCTTTGCCTTTGAAAGAATTTTCTGTGCTTCTGTAAGAGTTGTTCCGACAGGAGCAGTTACAAGATTTTCACTTGTCATGACCTGTGATATTTTTTGAGTGAAATCTGTTTCAAATTTTAAATCACGGTTTGTTATAATACCGATAAGTTTATTATCCTGATCCACAATAGGCACACCTGAAATTTTAAAACGTGACATTAAGTCGTCAGCGTCCTGAAGTGTGCGGTCCTTGGTAAGGCTGAACGGATTTGTTATAACTCCGTTTTCGGAACGTTTAACCTTGTCGACCTCCGCTGCCTGCTGCTCAATTGTCATATTCTTGTGGATAATGCCGATACCGCCTTCACGCGCGATTGCTATAGCCATGTCCGATTCTGTAACAGTGTCCATAGCGGAGCTCATAAGAGGGATATTTAAGGTAATATCCTTAGTCAGGCGTGTTGAAAGCTCAACCTCGTTAGGCGTAAAATCTGATGCCTGCGGTACAAGCAAAACATCATCAAATGTAAGACCTTCTTTGGCAAATTTATTTTCCATTTTCAAACTCCTCTCTTTATAATTTCTTTTCGTATCTGTTTCATATTATTGTATCAAAAATGCATAAATTTTTCAAGCTAAATTTACAATAAAAATAATGTTTATTGCAAATGATTAATATATTCTGTCAAAGTGTGGCGCATTGTGGCAATATTACTAATTTTAAAAATTTCTCCCTTGATTTTGGAGGCGTGCGGAAGTCCTTTGATATACCATGCAATATGCTTCCTCGATTCTTTTATGCCTCTGTCCTCACCTTTGTCTTTAACGAGTGCTTCAACGTGTTCAAGCGCTTGCATAAGACGTTCCTGAGGAGTAGGATTATAAGTAATTCTGCCTGTGTTAATAAGCTCGTTTATCTGACGGAAAATAAAGGGATTACCTTGCGCGCCCCGCGCTACCATGATTCCGTCACAGCCTGTATAATCCATAAGCTGTTTAGCGTCCTCTGCCGTCCATATATCTCCGTTGCCGATTACAGGTATTGAAACTGCGGATTTTACTTGACGTATAATATCCCAATCGGCTTTGCCGCTGTAATATTCCTCGCGTGTGCGTCCGTGAATTGCAACGGCGTAAGCCCCGTTGTTTTCAATAATTTTTGCAATTTCAACGGCATTTATACTTTCATCATTCCAGCCCTTTCGGATTTTTACCGTTACCGGAACAGGTGAGGCGTCAGACACTGCTCGTACTATTTTTCCGACAAGAGCGGGGGTTTTTAAAAGTGCGCTGCCGTCGCCGTTATTGACTATTTTAGGTGTTGGACATCCCATATTTATGTCTATAATTTCAGGCTTATAAGCCATTACCTTAGGGATGATTTCAGCCATTATTTCCGGGTCAGAGCCAAAAATCTGTATTGCCGCCGGACGTTCGTCAGAAGCGATTTTCATAAGCTCCGCAGTTTTGCGGTCATTATAAAAAAGTCCTTTGGCACTTACCATTTCGGAATAGACAAGACCGGCTCCGTATTTTTTGCAGATACGTCTGAAAGGCAAATCGGTTACGCCTGCCATTGGAGCTAAAAATACGTTGTTTTCAAGTTCGATGTTTCCTATTTTCACGTTAATTCTCCTAAATTAATATATTGAAAATAATTATACCTTGTTTTATGGGATTTTGCAAGAATTATTTGTTGAACAGATTGACTTGAAATATTAATTTGTGATATCCTAAATATGTACAGGAGGTGCTGTTTTATGTACGGATTGGTTTTTGGAGGAGGCGGAGTAAGAGGCGCGTATCAGATAGGTGTCTGGAAAGCTCTTGATGAAATGAAAATCAAGATTTCGGCTGTTACCGGAGCGTCTATAGGAGCTATAAATGCAGCTCTGTTTGCTCAGAAAAGCTTTAAGCCTGTATATAAATTGTGGAGAGAAATTGCAATTAATGATATAATTTCACTTCCGGAGGATATACAGGCGACTGACAATTTGTTTGATATTAAAAACATTGTTAAAATATTTAAAGAGATACACCAAAATGAGGGGGTTGATATGACTCCGCTTAAAGAGCTTCTTACTAAAATAGTCAATGAGGATAAAATACGAAAATCGCCGATAGATTTTGGCTGCACTGCGTATTCTATTACAGAACGTGCTGAAATAAATATTTTTAAGGCTGATATTCCCAAAGGAAAGCTGATTGATTATATTATGGCGAGCGCAAGTATTCTGGGAGTAAAGGAAATAGGAAAGGAACGCTTTACAGACGGCGGGATATCAAATAATATGCCTGTTAATATGCTTGTCGAAAAGGGCTATACAGATATAATTACAGTCAACGTAAAAGGCGCGGGCGTGTATAAGAATATAAATACAGCCGGCTGTAACATAATAAATATAAAATATTCCGAGCCGACAACGGGAATAATGGACTTTAATAAAGACGGAATTGAACAAAGCATTGCGGAGGGGTATCTTGACTGTCTGAAAATTTTCGGCAGACTGGAGGGTGAAAGCTATTATATAAAAAAGGATAATACTATAAGGCAATTCAGTTCCGAGATTATAAACGGGATTGAAAAAGCCGCGGAGGTGTTTGGAGTTGACAGACTGCGTGTATACACCTTTGACGAGCTTGTAAAGGAAACGATGAAAGCATACAGAAATATTGAAAAAATCAGTGAATATGTATACACTGACGCAAAAGAACCGATAACGCTTATTCCGTGGCTGATTGAACGTCTGGAGGGACGAGGCAATGATTTTATGAAAACAAAGCTGGAGCTTTTCGGCACAAACTATGACGCAGCTTCATCAATTTTGTACTTTAAAAGAAAAATGAGATAAAAATGTTGTATTTTGCTGAAAAAAATTATATAATAGTATATAATATAAAATTATTAAGTAATATCATATCTTTTGACATCCGCTGTCAGGCGAATGTTGGATATAATATTTGGAATTGCTTGTATGAGCGATTTCTGCAATTATAAAAAGGTCAGAGGAAATACAATATGAAGAAATTTTTTGCTGTTGTATTCTTTATAGTCGTTGCGGCTATGGTAGGATACGGTATTAAATATGTAATAACTCCGGTAGATACGGTAGATGCGGTTGTAATAAATGAGGAAAAAAGTATCAGCGCAAAGGGAGTAATAATACGAGAGGAACGCGTCTATTATGCTGAAAGCGTCGGAACTGTATACAATAACGTAACTGAGGGTGCGCGTGTATCAAAGGATTCGCTTATCAGCACGGTATACGGCGGAGATGTCGACGGAGATGTTCTTAAGGAGCTTCACAATCTTGATAAAAAAATTGAAAAGGAATCAGAAAAAGGCGAATCGTACGCTTCTGATTATATATCGATAGAAAATGAAATCGCGTCGCGTACGGCGGGAGTTATAAACGCCGCAAACGAAAATGATATAGCCGCAATTGTACAGTATAAGGATGATATTAACAGTTTACGCAGAGGCGAGGATATTACAAGAATAGACCGCTTGAGTGAATTGAATGCTCAGAAGGATAGTCTGGAACGCAGCATAGGCGCTAATAAAACGGAAATTTATACGGATATTGCAGGTGTGTTTACAACATATCTTGATGGCTTGGAAACGGTGCTGCGTCCTGATGCAGTTCAGTCATATACTGCCGATTATATAAAAGGACTTCAGCTTAAAAAGCGTGAAGACAAGTCATCTGTAAGCGTAAACGCGGGTGACGCGGTGTGCAAGGTAGTGAACAATCATGTATGGTATGTGCTTATTCCTGTGGAAGCGGAGAAGCTTGCAAAAATTGAAAAAAATACTTCGGTTCAGGTTCGATTTAAAAATATGGCAAATGAAAAGGTCAAGGGGGTTATAAGCTATATAAGCGAGAGTGATGAAAACGGAATGTCAGTTGTTATGGTTAAGTGTCCGTTCTATTTTGAAAACGCATTTTCATATCGTGAGGCTGATGTAGATGTGATATTTGAAGATTATACAGGATATAAGGTCCCTATACATGCTATATATACCGATGAAAATGGAAAATACAGCGTTGTGGGAGAGATTGGTAAAACTCATTATAAATGCGCGTGTGAGATTTTATATACAGATACGGAAAACTCATTTGTAATCATAGAATCCACTGAAGATGCGGAAAATAAGCTGTCGCGCATGGAACGTATAGTAATCGGTGAAAGATAGAGGAGTGATTGGTTTTGAGTATAGCGGAGAATTTATGCGAGGTTGAGAAAAGAATAGCTGCCGCCGCTAAAAAGAGCGGCAGAAAAAGAGAGGATATAACGCTTGTTGCCGTAACAAAGACACATCCGGCAGAAATGATGAATGAAGCAATTGATTTAGGAGTCACGGATATAGGTGAAAATAAGCCTCAGGAGGTGCGTGACAAATATGAATTTGTAAAGCCTGTGAAATGGCATCTTATAGGTCATTTGCAGACAAATAAGGTTAAGTATATAATAGACAAGGTAAGTCTTATACATTCGGTTGATTCGATAAAGCTTATGGATGAGATTGAACGTCAGGCGCAGAAGCATCATATTATCATGGATATTTTAATTCAGGTTAATATATCGGGAGAGGAGAGCAAGTCCGGAATAAGACCGGAGGAGCTTAATTTGCTGCTTAGTCATGCCGGTAAGCTTAATCATGTAAAAGTTAAGGGACTTATGACAATTGCACCAAAAACCGACAATCCTGAGGAAAATATTTTACATTTTGATAACATGCGACAACTTTTTGTTGACACAAGTAAAAATATATGCGATAATGTTAGTATGCAATACTTGTCTATGGGCATGAGCGGAGATTATGAAACAGCAATCGAATGCGGCGCTAATATGGTCAGAATAGGAAGCGCTGTTTTCGGTGCCCGTGACTACTCAAAGATATAGAAAGGAATAGCTGAAATGAGTTTTTTAAATACGGTTAAAAACTTTATCGGTATGGAAACCGATGAATATTATGATGAAGATGAAGCTGAGGAGGAAATACCGAGAGCGTCAACACATACTTTTCCAAAACGCACATCTTCAAAGGTTGTGCCGCTTAATTCGGCAAATCAGGCAAGAGTAAGAATTATAAAGCCTGATAATTTTGACGCTTCCACAAAGGTAGCAGATGAAGTTAAAAGCGGCAGAATGGTAATATTTGACGTTGGTATGCTTGATCCGGACGAGGCTCGCAGAATTGTAGATTTTGTTGCCGGCGCTGTATACGGTGTAAGCGGAAATATAAGACGTGTAAGCGGAGGTATATTTGTAGCCGCTCCGAGGAATATAGACATTACCGGAGATAACATAAAGGAACAGGCAAGGAACAGCTTTGACTGGGCAATGTAAGCTGCTTCTGGCAAAAACGGAGGATTTGTTTAAGCTCTGTGACAAATATGCCATGCCGAGGTTTTCTCAGTTTCTTGACGGAGGAGAAATTGCCGATATAAAGGACAATATGCATTTTCCGTATGGATACAATGTGATGCTTTGGGGCGGCTTTGATGATTGCGAGCGTAAAATTCTCGGTGTTTTTCCGGAATGGGAGGAGGCGTCTGCCGATAAATTTCCGCTGTCTGTTATTAAGTTCAGCTCAAATTTTTCCAAAAGACTTTCACATAGAGATTATTTGGGGACGCTTATGTCTTTGGGAATTGAACGCAGTAAAACGGGTGATATTCTTATCGAGCAGAATGACGCTTATGTTTTTGTATATGATGATATTGCGGAATATATTTGCAATAATATCCGTAAAATATCTAATATAGGAATTAAGGCGCAAATTCTTTCCGGAGAAAACTTTGTTATTCCGGAGAGAGAATATAAAATTATTGAAACAACCTGTGCGTCGCTGCGGCTTGACGCGGTTATTTCGGGAGCGCTTAATTTGTCAAGAAATGAAAGCCTGAGGCTTATAAGCTCAGGCAAGGTTAAATTGAATTATCGTGAAGCTCTGCACAGCTCTTTAAATATTAAAGAGGGTGATTTGATTTCTGTTCGCGGTCACGGCAGATTTTTTCTTGAAGAAGCCGGCGGAGAAACGCGTAAGGGCAGACTTCATATAACTGTAAAATTCAGTGTGTGATTTTAAAATAAAAGGAGGCGGCAGCTATGCTTAGACCTATTGATATTCAGAATAAGGAATTTGCCAAGAAAATAAAGGGGTATGATTGTGACGAGGTAGATGATTTTCTTGACGCAATAATTCAGGACTATGAGCTTTTATGCAAGGAAAATCAGACATTGAAGGACAGATTATCGCTTATGACGAATACTGTTGATCACTATAAGCAGATGGAGGCAACTATGCAGAAGTCGCTTGATGTGGCAAGACAATCGGCTGAAGATATAAGAAATAATGCTAATATTGAAGCGCAGACCATAATCAGCAAGGCAAAGCTTGACGCGGCACGGCTGTCAAAGCAGATTGACGATGAGCATATCAGAAAGCATCAGGAGATGCTGGGTGTTAAAACCGAGGTTGAAGCATATAAGTCAAGAGTGCGTTCTTTGTGCGAGAATATGATTAAAATGGTTGATAACATGAATTAAAAGGGGCTGCATACAATCTCCCCGAAAATATTTGTATAAAAAATGGCATTGTATTTCACAATTTTAATGTGAAGCAATGCCATTTTTATATTTTATTAATTTTTCTCTGTGCAGCTTATAAATATGCGGCCGCTTTTGTATTATTCACTGTAAAGTATGCATGATGTATATACAGGCTTCATATCCTGCCACACAAATGCTTTTGCGCTTTGAGTGTCAAAGTTATCACAGGTGAATGAAACCTGTCCGTTTACTACCTTATTTGAAGATTTTCTTACTTCTTTAAGAGCGTTATTTTCGTATACTGCTATGTATGTGTCAAGTGTTATTCCTTCGCCGTTTTCGACTGAATAGGAAATTGTATTGCCTGTTCTGACAACCTTGCTGACCTTAATTTCCTCTGAAGGCGCAGCAGAAGATGCGGGCGATTCAGTGGGTTGGGGAGAGGAGGTCGGAGCGATTGTAGGTGACGCGGTGGCAGTTGGCTCATTAACTGAGTCGGTACGCACAAAGGACGCGCCGAAAAGCTCCGCTTTTGAGCCTGCAACATATGCGTAATAGGTTACGCCTGCTTTAAGTTCGCCGCTCAATGAAACAAAATCGCTTTCTTCTGTTTCATTTTTATACTGTGATACTATATTTCCATCAGCATCGTTTATAATAACAGTTTTTCCACTTCCCACCTTACAGTATACCGTAAAAATACCGCTTGTTTCGGGCATATAGCATAGCGCTGCGCCTGATGCGCCGTAGGCTGATGGGTTTGTTGTTCCTGCAATTGACCCCGTAAATGCTTCGCCGTCAATTTCTTTTGAGGATTCCTTATAAGTCATCGCTTCAGACGGTGACAGATTTTTCATCAGTTTTTCGCCGGCTGCCGCGTTTACGGATGCTTTCCACCATACCGGCTTTGCGGTCAGTGAAAATTCTATTCCCGTAAATTGTCCTTTGGAGCCTGCCACATAAATATAGTAGGTTTTTCCGGCTTCGATACGCGCCGTCAGTGATA
>JALEPO010000022.1 GCA_022768695.1 Clostridia bacterium | reverse complement strand
AACAAAACCGAGGCGGGACATCTTGCGCGCTCATATGTGCAGATGGTGAAAAATCTTGACGCGTATATAGAGGACATAAAAACCATGACGTCGGAAAGGGAGCGTATAGGCGCGGAGCTTGCGGTGGCGCGTAAAATTCAGAGTGAAATGCTGCCGCATGATTTTGATATTTTTTCGGCGCGTGATGATTTTCAGATATACGCGGATATGAAACCGGCAAAGGCGGTAGGCGGTGATTTTTATGATTTCTATATGCTTGACGACCACACCGCCGTATTTTTAATCGCAGATGTGTCGGACAAGGGTATTCCTGCGGCGATGTTTATGATGAAATCAAAAACAATCATAAAGGATCTTGCCGAAAACGGTCTTGAGCCTGACGAAATATTTACAAGGGCAAATGAAAAGCTGTGCGAAAATAATGACGCCGGTATGTTTGTAACCGCGTGGCTTGGAATACTTGACCTCAAAACAGGGCTTATGAAGTTTGCCAATGCCGGACATAATCCGCCGCTTGTACGTCACCGTAATGGCAGGTTTGAGTATATGAAGGAACGCAGCGGCATAGTTCTTGCCTGTATGGAGGGAATAAAATACCGTAAAAATGAAATACAGCTTGGAGCAGGCGCCAAGCTTTACCTCTATACCGACGGCGTGACAGAGGCTGCCGATAATGACGGACAGCTTTATGGAGAAGAAAGACTTCTTGAACTTTTAAATTCACTTGAAAAATCAGATCCGGAGAATATCTGCAAGTGTGTGAAGGGTGATGTTGATAAATTTGTCGGCTCGGCGCGTCAGTGCGATGATATTACTATGCTTGCCGTTAATCTTAATTGTATAAGCGGCGATTACAATATTTCCGTTGTACCGGATGAGGCTTCCCGTAACGCGGTCAACAGATTTGTTGAAAATCTGATTGACAGGCTTGATATTAACCCAAAAACCGCATACAGTATTAATATTGTGTTTGACGAAATCTACACTAATATTTTAAGTTACAGCAAAGCCGAGTGGGCAGAAATTTCTTGCAAAGCTGAAAGCGGAAAGCTGTATATAACCTTTGCAGACGACGGTATTCCTTATAATCCGTCAGAGGCGGCTGAGCCTGATATTACTCTGTCTGCGGAGGAAAGGGAAATCGGCGGTCTTGGTATTTTTATGGTAAAGAAAATGACGGAAAGCATGGAATATGATTATAGGGACAATAAAAATATTCTGAAGCTTGTAATGTCAGCTGAATAAATATATAGCTTGTCATAAAGGAATGGCTCCATAAACACCAGTAAAGAAAATATAAAAATGGTCATGCATTATTTAGAGTATATATTCATTATAATATTAGAAGTAAAGCTAAACAAAGTAAATGACTAAAAGGTGAAGGAGGAGCGGTATGAAAAAAATTGAACCGGTAAGACCGTATGCTGTATTCACTACATCATCAAAGTTTAAGGAAGGGACTCCGGAAGAAATAAAAAAAGAATTAATAAAAATTATCAGCAAACAACTTTCAAATAATATTTGAATTGAAAACTGATAAAGTATATAAAAATAGAAGATTGAAAGATTTGGACACTCATTCTTCTATTTTTTTATTTTGGAGGAGTTATTTATGAGTGCTGAATATCAAACAAATAAAAAGGTTTTAGTTTATTGCAGAGAAAGCAGGGATGATTACGGAGAAAACTATGAACGAATAGAAACGCAGAGAGATATATTGCTTGAATTCTGCGAGAAAAACGGATTAAATAGCATTGTAGATGTTATAATGGACGATAACCTTTCAGGAACATCATTTAAGAGATTAGATGATATAAAAAAAATGATGAAAAACGGTGAGATTGACATATTTATATGTAAGGATTCATCCAGGTTAGGTCGTAATCTACTGGAAAGTCTGAAATTTATTGAATTTGCTCAAGAACAAGAAGTTCAAATTATGTTTGAAAGTGAGGAATTCAATCCAGAACTTTTTCCGTTGATAGCGTGGTTTAATGAACGTAGAGCAAAGGATGACAGTATTAAGATAAGACGAGTTTTAAGGCATAAATTAGAGAACGGTTTAGTCATTGTACCACCATTTGGCTACATGAAAGAAAATGGTGTTATGGTTCCGGATCCTAATGCTGCTCCAATTGTTAAAAAGATATTTGAAATGTCTTATGATGGAAGTACTCCTGCTCAAATATCGGACTATCTTAATATTGTACACGCAGCAAGTCCGTCAGAGGGACATAGCACAACAAGAAAAATAGTCAATCCGATATGGACAAGAGATAATGTAAGACGTATATTGAAAAATCCCGTTTACACAGGGACACAAATTGCAGGAAAAATAGAAAAAGTCAGCTATAAAAGTAAAAAATACAGAAATGTTCCCAAGGAAAATCAAATTGTAATACATAATCATCATGAAGCCTTAGTTAGTGAAGATATATTTAATTATATACAAATGAGGTTGAAGTCATTTAAAATTCCGAGCCGAAAACCAACTTTTAATCCGCTTTCAGGGTTAATGTTTTGCGGAAGATGCGGTAAAAGTATTGTTTTAAGAACACGACAAAATGATAAACCGGTAAAATATGTATGTGCAAAGCATAATCGAGAAGGAAATATAAAGGATGAGCTTCGTAAGAATTGGGGCTGTAAACCACACGCAGTTTATTATGAGAATATAAAAAATATTATAATGAACTATATATGCCAATTTATGAAAGATGAAGATTTTAAGAATGAAGTTCTCAAGTCAATAGATGTTGATAAGGAATTGGCTCATACGAAGGAAACGATATTAAACCTTTATGATAAAGAAAGGTTATTACAAAAGCGATTTGATATTCTGTATGAAGATAAGCTTAAGGGGTTATTGCCTGATTTTATGTTTGCCGAAAAATCAAAACCCATAACTGATGAAATAATGAATTTGCACAACAAGATAGGCTTGTTGCAAAGTGAAATTGAACGCAATAAATCAATCGTACCATCTGAACAGTATGAGCAATGTATTCAAAGGTTATATGAAACAGGAATAACAGCAGAGGGACTTTCAAAGCTATTTAATAAAATAATAGTGTATGAAGATCATGAAATCACGGAAAAAAACAAAGAAACATATAACATCAATGATGAGCAATATAATGAACTATATAATAACGGTGGATTTCTATTTGTTCAGAATGCGCCATGGAATACAATTATTTTATCTAAAGAATAAAACCTTTTTATTCATATTTTATGAAAGTTATTAACATCAACACATCAAACCCATCGGGAAAGTTATGTATTCCGATTGCAAGTGCGGTTATTATCCCCATACGCTGTAATTGATTATCCTGTTTGACTGTTTCTGTAAGATTACCGATGTCACCTTCTGTTGAAGGTACAAAATAGTCTATTAGTCCTATCAGAAGTATTCCGGCAAAGAAGGAGATAACAGCAAGATAATATCCGCTTGTTTCATTAGTAGCAGCTGATAGATATGCTTTAGCTTTTGAAAAAATTTCAATCATAGAGACATAAATCATTACACCGGCGCTGAATCCTAAGGAGCCTGCAAGAAATTTTGTATTGGTTTTCTTTGCAAAAACAGCAATGACGCTGCCTATTCCTGTAGCAAGACCTGCCATGATTGTAAGCGATAATGCAAATAATACATTTGAACTCAAACTAATCACACCCCTTTTTATTCTTATGGTATAATATGAAATCAGAAAAATAATGTTACGTTATAGTTATGAAACAGCTTGTATCGCTTTATACTTTTAAATAAATTGTTAAATATAAAAAAAAACATTGATATATTAATATTTTAGGTATATAATACAATCAAAACGTTTTAAGGAGAAAATTATGCAGGTAATATCCTCAACCTCAAACAATAAATATAAATACATAAAATCTTTACAGCAGAAAAAGAATAGACAAAAATATTGCGAATATACGGTAGAGGGGAAAAAATCGGTACATGACGCAATTTTATCAGGCAGGATTATGTCATTGATTGCGGTATCTGAGGCTTTTTACCGAACAGATGATTTTGAATATCCCAAATCCGTGGAAATTCTTGTAGTGAGAACGGATATTTTTAATAAATTGTGTGACACTTTAACTCCGCAGGGGATTATTGCTGTTATAAAGATAGACAACGCCATAGATAAAAAGCTTGATACAGAAAAAGCATATATATACTGCGATGGTGTAAGTGATCCGGGAAATTTAGGAACTATAATCAGGACGGCAGATGCCGCCGGCTTTGGTGGAGTGATTTTATCTGAGGGATGTGCGGATGTATATAGCCCTAAAACTGTACGCGCTACGATGGGTTCCTTTTTCAATATAGACATATTAACTGACAATACTATTAATAATCTAAAAAAATACAAGGAACAGGGATTTGAATTATTCGGCGGTGCTTTAGGTGATGACACAATAGACTACAGAAGTGCAGATTTAAAAAAACCAACAATTATTATTGTAGGAAATGAGGCAAACGGAATAAGCAGTGAGGTCTTAAAACTGTGTCAATGCGTGAAAATTCCTATACTTGGGCGTGCTGAATCTCTGAATGTTTCAATAGCAGCCGGGATTTTGATGTATGAGTTGGTACGTCAAAGGTCTTGACAATTTGGTGATTTTGTAGTATTGTGTGATATGATAACGGGGGAAATCATATGAAGAACAAAAAATTGTACTGGATATGGCTTACAACAAAGCCGTATATAAACTCAACTAAAATTACATGGTTGTGGGAGCATTTTGAAACTATAACAGATATTTATGAAGCTAATGACTACAGCGGAATTGAAGGTATAGGTCAAAAGGAAATCCAATCCTTATTGGATAAGGATTTGTCTGAGGCTGAAAGGATTATAAAACGCACTGAGCAGATTGGCGCAAAAATTTTAACATATGAAGATATAAATTTTCCTGATATGCTTCGTAATATTATTGATCCGCCGTATGTATTATATATTAAGGGCGAGATTATGAATTGGGACAGACTTTTACCCATAGGCGTCGTGGGTTCGCGCAAGCCTACAGACTATGGTAAGCTTATAACAGCAAGATTAAGTCGTGATATGACTAAAATGGGTATTACAGTTGTAAGCGGTATGGCAAGAGGTCTGGATAAGGAGGCTGCATGGGCAGCATTGCGTGCCGGCGGAAAAACTATCGCTGTTCTTGGCAGCGGCATTGATGTCATATATCCGCCGGAAAACGAAACGCTTTACAATGAAATATGCGAACATGGTGCTGTTATTACTGAATATCCTCCGGGGAGCGGAGCACTTCCGGGACATTTCCCGGAAAGAAACAGAATAATAGCCGGATTATCTAAGGGAGTGCTTGTAACAGAGGCTCATTTAAAAAGCGGTTCCCTGATAACTGCGAGATACGCTTTGGAAAATGGACGGGATGTCTTTTCAGTCCCGGGTAATGTTTTGGATGAGCGTTATGCAGGAACAAATGCTCTTATTCAGCAGGGAGCAAAGCTTGTAATGTATGCGTCGGATGTTATGGAAGAATATCCGTATGCCGCTAAGCTGCTGAAACCACAAAAAATTCAGGTGGTAATAAAAACCCAGGATATGCCCAAATCCGAAGCGGAGATTTTACCGATACAGAATGAACAGAAGATTACAATTGAAAGTAAAAAGTATGCTCTGCTTAAGGATGATGAAAGGGAGATAATAAAATTGCTTATTGATGCGAATATGCATATAGATGATATTGCAAGACAGCTTGATAAGCCTGTTGGAGCAATAAATACTACTCTGACAATGCTTGAAGTGAAATCACTTGTAAAGAAGCTGCCGGGTAATAATTATCAATTAAAATTATAGGATAAATTCGGGAGGAAAAAATGGCTGCAAAAAAGCTTTTGATAGTTGAGTCGCCGGCAAAGGCGGGGACAATAAAAAAATATCTTGGTAAGGACTATACTGTTATGGCGTCTATGGGACATATAATTGATTTGCCTAAAAGTCAGCTTGGTGTAGATCCTGAACATGATTTTGAACCAAAGTATATTACTATACGGGGCAAGGGGACTTTGCTTAATCAATTAAAAAAAGAAGCGAAAAAGGCTGATATTGTATATCTGGCAACCGACCCTGACCGTGAGGGAGAGGCGATAAGCTGGCATCTTGCCCGCGCATTGAATATTGATGAAAACTCAAAGTGCCGTGTAACATTTAACGAGATAACCAAATCGGCAGTAAAAGCGGCAATTAAAGAACCGCGCGCGATAGATATGGATCTTGTGAATGCACAGCAGGCGCGTAGAATTCTTGACAGAATTGTGGGATATAAAATCAGTCCTATTTTATGGGAAAAGGTGAAAAAAGGACTGTCGGCAGGAAGAGTTCAATCTGTAGCAACAAGACTAATCTGCGACAGAGAGGAAGAAATACTGAATTTTAATCCTCAGGAATATTGGACTATTGAAACAGAGTTTACAGATCCTAAATCAAAAAAAACGTTTAATGCTAAATATTATGGTGAGAATAACAAAGAGGTAAAACTGAATACAGGCGAAGAAGCAAAAAAGATTACTGCTGATATTCAAAAAGCGAAGTTTGTTGTAGATCAGGTAAAAAAGGGTGTTCAAAAGAGAAATCCTCAGCCTCCGTTTACAACAAGTACAATGCAGCAGGATGCTTCAAGAAAATATAATTTTCAGGCTGCAAAAACAATGCAGATTGCTCAGACACTTTATGAAGGCATTAACTTAGGCGGTAAGCTTGGAACAATCGGTCTTATAACTTATATGAGAACAGACTCGCTTCGCATTGCTGATGATGCACAACGTGAAACCATTGCATATTTAACTGAGGAATACGGAAAAGAATATGTAAATCCCAAACAGTATAAGACAAAGAAAAATGCGCAGGATGCTCATGAGGCGATAAGGCCTACTTCAATTAACATAAAACCAATTGATATTAAAGATAAACTGACAAACGACCAGTATAGACTTTATAAATTGATTTGGGAGCGTTTTGCGGCAAGTCAGATGTCACCGGCGGTTTATGACACCATGCAGGTTACGATTGACGCTGACGGTCATACTTTTAAAGCGAGCGGCTCAAACATAAATTTTAAGGGATATATGACTGTGTATGTTGAAGCTACTGATGAAAAAGACAAGAAGGATAAAATGCTGCCTGAGCTTGAGAAAAATCAAGAGGTAAAGCTGAAAAGCTTTGAAGAAAAACAGCATTTTACACAGCCGCCGGCACGCTTTTCCGATGCAACACTTATCAGAGAATTGGAGGAAAACGGTATAGGCAGACCGTCAACCTATGCACCTACAATTTCAACAATTGTTTCAAGAGGATATGTGGTAAGAAACAAGAAACAGCTCATTCCTACAGAATTAGGCATAATTACTACTGATATTATGAAAAATAATTTCTCAGATATAGTCGATGTAGAATTTACTGCTGAAATGGAGGAGGAATTGGACGCCGTTGAAGAAGGAGAGCGTCAGTGGAAGGGTGTTTTGAATGAGTTTTATCCGCCTTTTAAAAAGAATTTGGAGGAAGCAAGCGAGAATATAGCCAAAATAAAAATTAAAGATGAGGAATCTGATGTTGTCTGTGAGAAGTGCGGACGAAAGATGGTATATAAGCTTAGCAAGTTTGGAAAATTCCTTGCCTGTCCGGGTTATCCTGAATGTAAAAATACAAAGGCAATCAGAGAGGGTACCGGAGTGAAATGTCCTAAGTGTGACGGTGAAATTTTAGTCAAGAAATCACACAAAGGAAAAATTTATTATGGATGTGAACACAATCCAAAATGTGATTTTATGGCATGGGATGCGCCGGTTAAGGATGAAACTTGTCCTATATGCGGCGGATTGCTGTTAAAAAAAGAGGGCAGAAGCGCCAAAATTTTCTGTTACAACGAAGGCTGTAATTACGAAAGAAAGATAAAGAAGGGTGAGGGATGAAAGTAAAGGTAATAGGTGCCGGTCTTGCAGGATGCGAGGCTGTATGGCAGCTGGTGAAGCGTGGAATTGAGGTTGAACTTTATGAAATGAAACCGAAAAAATTTTCACCGGCACATAGTAATGAAAATTTTGCCGAATTAGTTTGCTCAAATTCTCTGAAAGCCGACAGAATAGAAAATGCGTGTGGATTACTAAAAGAAGAAATGCGTATGTTTGATTCTGTTATGATGGAGGCTGCGGACGCAAGCCGTGTGCCGGCAGGAGGAGCACTGGCAGTTGACCGCGATGCTTTTTCGGCACATATAACTGATAAAATAAAGGCCCATCCTCTTGTAACAGTAATAAATGAGGAAGTAACTGAAATAAATACCGATGAATATACAATAATCGCAACAGGACCGCTTACTTCAGAAGCACTGTCTGAACAGATAGGTAAAATTACCGGTGATGAATCACTTTATTTTTATGATGCGGCCGCGCCAATTGTAACAGCGGAAAGCATTGATAATGATAAGGTGTTTAAGGCGGCGAGATATGACAAGGGTACTGCCGATTATATCAATTGTCCTATGACGAGAGAGGAATATGAAGCTTTTTATAATGAACTTATAAATGCGGAAACAGCACCTTTAAAAAGCTTTGAAAATCAAAAGGTTTTTGAAGGCTGTATGCCTGTAGAGGTTATGGCAAAAAGAGGTTTTGAAACTCTTACATTCGGACCTCTTAAGCCGGTAGGATTAATAAATCCAAAGACGGGTAAGGATGATGCGTATGCGGTGGTTCAGTTAAGACAGGATAACAGTGAGGCAACGCTGTATAATCTGGTTGGATTTCAAACAAATCTGAAGTGGGGAGAGCAGAAACGTATTTTTTCTATGATTCCGGGATTGGAAAATGCTGAATTTGTACGTTATGGTGTAATGCACCGCAACACATACATTAATTCGCCGCAATTATTAAACCGGTATTATCAGATGAAAAAATATCCAAAGCTGTTTTTTGCAGGACAGATTACAGGTGTTGAGGGATATGTTGAATCGGCTTCAAGCGGTATACTTGCAGGATATAATATGGCAAGATTGATTGAAAATAAAGAAATGTTCGAGCCGGATATAAGGACTTCAATAGGTTCTTTGCCGCTGTATATTTCAAATGAAACGATTAAAAAGTTTCAGCCGATGAATTCTAACTTCGGAATTATAGAAGGGCTTAATGAACGTATCAGAAACAAAGCAGAACGCTATAATAAAATAGCTGTGCGAGCTTTGGAAATAATAAAAACACAAATAAAGGAGAGTTAAAAATGAAAAAGAGAAACAAGATTATTGCAACAGTGACCGTTTTGTCTTTGGCGGTAGCTTTATTTATAAGCGGATGCGGAAATAAAGCAGAAAATAATTCCTCAAACGGCACTGCGACAACAGCACAGGAAAAGGTCACACCGACATTTATGTATTTCTATACAAGTGCGGATATTGAAGCGGTAGAACCGCTGCTGTCTGATTTGGAGTCAGAATATAATGGCAAGGTTAATTTCACACCGATAAACGTAGACGAAAATCCTGAGGCTTTAGAGAATTTCTCACTTGTATCAGGAAATACTCCGGCACTTATTATGCTTGATACAAGCAATAATATTTCAAAATTGGAATTTAAGTGTACAGATAAAGAGGTTTTAAAGGCTGATATTGAGGACGCTTTAAAATAAATTGATATTGAAACGGCATATCGCTTCTTGCGATATGCCGTTTTCCATGCTATCCGGAGAGAGTGTGTATAAAAAATCTTTTTTTATAAAAAATAATCAAAAAGGAGGATTTATATGCAGAATATAAGAACTGACCTTGCGCTGGAAGCTCATGAAATGAGCAAAAAAAATGCCCAAATCAACGAGCAGCTTGACGGTGTCGAGGCAATTGTGACGGAACACGGACATATAACTATGACTAAGGTTAAAATTACGAATGAAAACGGCTCAAAAAAGCTTGGAAAGGCAATAGGAAATTATATAACAATTGAAGCCCCTGATTTAAAATATGACACTGATGAATATGAAAGAGTGTGTAAAATTGTGGCTGAGGAAATTGAAAAGATGGCGCCGCTGCAAGATAATTCATTGACTCTTGTGGTCGGACTCGGAAATCGTGACATAACACCGGATGCATTGGGAACCGAGGTTATATCCAAGCTTATGGTTACCAGACATATAAAAAATAATATAGCCGGCTTTGAAAAAATAAATGAAGTCTGCGCAGTTGTACCGGGAGTCCTTGGAACAACGGGTATAGAAACGTTGGAAATAATAAAAGGGATAGTCCAAAGAGTAAAACCATCACTTATTATAGCAGTGGATGCGCTTGCTGCTGCGGATATACGCAGAATAAGCACTACTATACAGATTTCTGATACAGGAATACAACCCGGCGCAGGGGTTGGAAATAACAGGGAAGGACTTAATAAGGAAAGTCTGGGAGTTAAGGTGATTGCTATTGGTGTACCTACTGTGATTGATGCCTCTACAATTTCAAAAGTAGAAATACCTGAGGAGCTTGCACCGCTTATGGTGACAACTAAGGATATAGATTTGGTTATAGAACGTATGGCAAAAACTGTGGCAAACGGAATTAATATGGCACTTCACAAAGGATGGTCGTTGATGGAAATTGAAAGCTTTTTGGGTTGACATATATGTTAAAAAATAGTAGAATATATACGGAAAGGAATGATAATATGAGAACTATTAATATAAATTCAAATATACGGCTTTATTATATTCCAATGACAAAGCTAAAAACCACTACTGTTGGAGTGTATATTCATCGTCCGCTTAATACAGAGGAAGCGTCCATGAATGCATTGCTTCCGTATGTATTAAAGAGAGGCTGTAAAAAATGCAGAAACCTTATGGAAATTTCAAAATATCTTGAGAATCTGTATGGTGCAACGTTTGGAACATCCGTATTAAAGTGCGGAGATGATCAGATTTTATATTTTGATGCTGAAACAATTTCGGATAAATTTGCACCAAAATCAGAATTGCTGCTTTCAGAATTAACAGCTCTTATTTTTTCTGTCATTTTTGAACCTGTGACAGAAAACGGAGCGTTTTTGGCTGATGTGGTCGAACAGGAAAAGAAGAACGCTGTAGATAGAATAGAGGCGTTAATGAACGATAAGCGTTCATATGCTGCGCTCAGATGCAGTGAGGAAATGTGCCGAGGTGAAAATTTCGCAGTTTCACGTTTGGGTAACGCTCAGGATATACAGAAAATCACTCCAAAAGCATTGTACGACTATTATGAACGAATTATAACATCATCGGTTATTGATGTTTATATATGCGGTGACGCAGAAATAAACAATATAGAAGAAACTATAAAAAACTGCACATCAAAATTAAAATTCGAGCCTGCAGAAATTTCAAGAACAAATATTTTGAAAAATGATGCAGCGCCCAAAAATGTTACTGAAAAAATGGATGTTGCACAGGGAAAATTATCAATAGGTTTTAGAACAAATACAGCGCCGACTGATGCCGATTATCCCGCACTTATGATATTTAACAGTATTTTTGGTGCAGGCGCACATTCAAAGCTTTTTAATAATGTTCGTGAAAAGCTGAGCTTAGCTTATTATGCGTCAAGTCAGCTTGAAAAATATAAGGGATTGCTTATTGTTAATGCGGGAATAGAATTTAAAAATTTTGAAAAAGCGCATAATGAGTCACTCGCACAGCTTGAAGAAATTAAAAATGGAAATATATCAGAGCTGGAATTTAGTTCAAGTGTAAGTTCAGTGCTAAATGCTCTTGAATCGTATTACGATGATCAGAGGCAAATGCAGAACTTCTTTATGCGTGAGAAGGTAGCGGGATCCGACAAGGATATAGAGCTTCTAAAAAAACAGATACAAGGTGTAACTGTGGAGGATGTGGTAAAGGTATCAAGGAAGTTGGAGCTTGATACAATATACTTCCTGACAGGAAAGGAGGAAAATTAAATGGAACTTCAGAAGCGAATAAGCGAAATTACAGGCGAAGAATTATATTTCGGCAAACATTCCTCCGGTTTGGGTGTATATATTGTTCCAAAGAAAGATTATAGTAAGAGTTATGCTATTTTCGGAACACGGTATGGTTCCGTTGATTCTAAATTTGTAGTACCCGGAGAAAGCGAGCTCACAGAGGTTCCTGACGGAATTGCTCATTATTTGGAGCATAAAATGTTTGACCAGCCTGACGGAAGCAATGTGTTTGATAAATTTTCAAAATATGGAGGAAATGCCAACGCATTTACTTCGTTTAATATGACAGCATATTTGTTTTCTGCCACTTCAAATATCAAGGAAAATCTTGCAACCTTGCTTGATTATGTGCAAAGTCCGCATTTCACAGACGAAAGCGTGCAGAAGGAGCAGGGAATAATCGGTCAGGAAATTCGTATGTATGATGATAATGGCGGTTGGAAGGTGTTTTTTAATCTTTTGAACTGCCTGTACAAAAATCATCCGGTAAGAACAGAGATTGCCGGTACGGTTGAGAGTATAAGTCATATTACAGCTGATTATCTGTATAAATGTTACAATACATTCTATAATCTTTCAAATATGTCTATTGTTATAGTAGGCAATGTTAATCCTCAGGAAATGCTTGAGGTTATTGAGAACGGTATAAAGAAAAATGAGCCGTTTGAAGAAGAAATCAAGAAGGTATATCCGGATGAGCCAAAGGAAATTGCAAAATCATATGTAGAGCAGAAGCTTAGTGTTTCTATACCCATGTTTATGATTGGCTTTAAAGATACGGATACAGGATATTCAGGCGAAAAATTATTAAAAAAGAATATAGAAATAACCATTTTATTAAAAATGTTATTTGGGAAAAGCTCAAAAATATACCAGAAGCTTTATGAAGAAGGTCTTATAAATTCTAATTTTGCGGCTGATTATACAATGCAGCCTGATTATGGATTTTCTTCTATTGAAGGCGAATCTAAAAATCCTAAAAAGGTATATGAAATTATAATAGAAGAGATAGAAAAAATTCACAGTATCGGGCTTAGCAAGGATGATTTTGAAAGAATCAAGAAGGTTGTTTGGGGAAGATATATTCGTTCGCATAATGATGTTGAAGATTATGCAACTGCGTTTATGCAGATGTTATTTATGGATATAGATTATTTTAACTATTATGATGTATATAAATCGGTAACATTTGAGGATGTAGTCAAGAGATTTGAACAGCATTTCAGAAAAGAAAATTCGGCGCTTTCTGTAGTAAATCCGATACAATAAGAAAAATACGCATTTAAGTCATTTATCACAGTCACGACAGGACGCCGCAGCCGATATTCTAAATAAGTTTGTATCAAATAGGTGACTACTTTTTGACTGCTTTTTATATTGAATTTTGATTAATAATTTTAAATTTCAGCCTATGATAAAATCAAAGAAAAACCGCATAACCACGCTATTTTGCAGTAGTTATGCGGTTCTTTAATTTGGCGGAGAAGGAGCGCAGCCGCCCTTATGCACAATGCCCCTCAAATCGGCATAAATACCTGTTTTTTCGACAATTATCATTCTGTATACGGTACTTTAAAATAATCCAAATACTGCTTAAATTTTTCCTGTGCCGAAAGGCAGGTATCAAGCAAATAACCTTTCTCATTACTTGCCCGTCTGCAAGCAGTATGCACGATAGTTCTGATATACAGCCCCCAATTTTTCACCATAATCCTTATCGCCTTATATCCAATCTGATTATAATACGAATATAAATTTTAATTTTTCGTCATTTTTATATGGTTATTCGTCCGAAAGTATTGAAATTATAATATTCATTTGATATAATCATAAATAACAAGAAAAATGAGGTTGGTTCAGTGAAAAAATCACAGGAAAAGGAAGCAATTCGCTTAACACAGGAGTGCTGGCATCATTATTGGCAGCTTGACATTGAATATTTGCTTGGGTATTGTGATGAGAATGTTTCATGGATAGGTGCGGAGCAATCGGAGTTTATACAGGGCTTTGAAAATGTAAGGAGTAATTTTGTTGAGCTGCTCAATCACTTACGACCGTGCTATCTGCTTAACCAAGAATTTTTCATTGCACAAAACAGTGGAAAATTGCGTTACTATGACAAACGGCGAGCGGCTCCCTATTCCTGTTAAAAAATACAAATACATTAAAGAAAAATTGATGCAGATATATAACGAGTAATATATTGATAGAGAGGATTTATGAAAAAAGGATATATAGTTTTCGTTCTTGCTCTTGTTCTGTTTATTATGACAGGCTGTTCCGAAAACAAAACGCAGACCGTAAAAATTGCGATTATGGGCAACGATGCCAAATTTTATCCGGGGTTTAAAGAAGGTATAGAAAAAGCGGCAGAGGATGTAAAGAGTGAATATGAGGACAGCGGATATAATATTGAATATGAATTTTATGATGACGGCGGCAGCTATGAAAGGGGCTCGACAATTATTGACGAGCTTAGTGACGACAAGAGTGTTACAGCGGTAATAGGCGCTTCGAATATGGAAATAAACAAAACGGCGGCATACATTTTTGATAAGAAAAAGAAGCTGTTTATTGTGCCGTATTTTTTGTATGACAGCGTATACAGTGATAATCATTACACCACTGTACTTTCAATGTGTCATTCCGCAAAAACAGTCGGTGAGATGCTAAGACAAGCGGCAGCCAAAACGGACGCGCGGCGGTGGGCGGTATGTACCGCCGACAGTGAATTTGAACGTGCGGAAATGAACGGCTTTTTGCAATACAGGGAGAATGACGGAATAACGGTAGTGGATTGTGCCGATATAGTATCAATTAAGAATAAATTTGATGAAACATATAAGCGCTGGGAAGCTCTCGGAGTAGAGGGCGTTATAATGCTTCCTCGGAGCAATGAAGGGTTTGAAATTTTAAAAATGCTTAAACGCCGAAATCCGCAGCTTGTGTGCGGAGGCGATACGGCGTTTGACAACAGCAGTCTTTTAGCTGCCGATGAAGAACTTAGACAGGCAATGACAGGCTTTATAATAGCAGACGAATTTCCGAAGCGTATTTTAAATGGTGAAGATAAAGTCAGATTGACGGAAATATTAAAGGAATATAAAAATACAACGGGAAAAGACCTTGACTCATGGTATTTTCAAGGCTATAACGCATTCAGAATGGCAGCGGATACGGCAATTGAAAACAAAACCTGTAATTCATTGGAAATTGCACAGCTTTTGCATAAAAACGGCTACAGAGGTCTGATTCAGGATTTTGGATTTGACGAGTATGGAGCGCAGACACAAAAAAGCGAAATATATTATGTATTTGAAGCAACTGGCACAGCAACGGAGTATAAGTTCGCAGAACAGGAGTGAGATGTATGGCGAGTTTATTCAGAGAGGAAGCGATAGAGAGCTTTTCGTCAAATTCGAGAATATATAAAGGTATACGAGCCGTCAACATTCGCACAGGTGTATTTGTCGCAATACTTGTATTGTGTACGGGAGTGTTTGCGATGTGGCTGATGTTTGGAACTGTGTATGAGAAAGTACCTGTAAACGGTGTTGTATGGCCCGCACAATCTGACGGAGAGGTGTATGCGGTATCGTCAGGCACTATGACGAGGTCTGTGGTGTCTGTTGGCAACAAGGTAAAAGCCGGAGATGTTTTGGCTGTTATTCCAAACAAGGAAATACTGTCAAAGGCAGAGAGAGGAAAAGCGGAGAAAATATCAAACGAGGAGCTTGAACGTTTGTATGACGAGTATGACAAAATGTCGCTTATACGTTCCAATATAGACGGTATTGTTATATATATCGCAGATGAAAATTCATATATTAATAAAGGAGAGCGTGTTGCAGAGGTTGTTCCGTACAGTGAGAACGGAAACAACAAAACGCTGACAGCGTTCATTCCGGCAAAAAGCGGCGGACTTGTTACTCTCGGTATGGAAGCGCAGGTAATGCCCGAATTTGCTCCGCGTGAAAAGTACGGCTACATAAAAGCGTACGTTTCCGGAATTTCGTCGTATCCGATTATGGGAGAGGACATCAAAAAAAATAACAGCAAGCTGTTTTTGTCCTCGCTTGATGAAAGGGAAAGCTATTTGCGGCTTGAAATAACGCTTATCCCCGATGCCCAAGCGCCGAGCCATCTTAAATGGTCAAATTCTGTAAGTGACAGTATTGAAGTTGTTATGGGAACAATTTGCAGTGCGTATATTATTATAGATAAGTGCAGACCGTATCAATGTGTCTTTTAAAGGGGGCGTGTTATGAGCAAGGTGAAAAAAGTACGTCCTATACTTCAGATGGAGGCTACGGAATGTGGTGCCGCATCACTCGCAATGATACTTGAATACTACGGAAAAACAGTGACGCTTGAGGAGCTGCGACGTGAGTGTGGAGTATCGAGAAACGGAGTAAATGCAAAAAATATTGTAAAGGCGGCACAGTTTCACGATTTAAAGCCGAGAGCGGTTCGTGTAAATATCAAGGGCGCAAAGCAGTTAAAAACGCCCGCGATTATACATTGGAATATGGATCATTTCTTAGTGCTGTGCGGCTTTGACAAAAAGGACAGAGCTGTCATAGCCGATCCGGCTTATGGATTGAGAAGGGTGTCACCGGAGGAGTTTTCAAAATCATTTACGGGTATAGCAATTGAGCTCACTCCGACAAAAGACTTCAAGCGTGACAAGGACGGAGTACATAAAAAAGACTACATATTGTCATGTATGACATCGTTCTTGCCAAATATTATTTATTTCGTAATGCTTGAGCTGTGCGCGATTATCGGCAGCGGAGGTGTGATGCTTCTAAACTCGGTATTTATCGAGAGGACACTTATAGCCGGTAACACGCGAACTTTAAGAATTATATTGCAGACGCTTATTTGTGCCGGACTTATATCGGCATCGTCAATGTTTTTAACCGAAAATATAAGACACACAATAGAAAAAAAGCTTAATATGCTAATAAATGCGGGATTTATAGAACATCTAATGAAGCTTCCGATTGAATTTTTCACACAGCGTCGTGAGGGTGATTTATCAAGCAGACAGAGCGCCAATATGCTCATGGGCGCAAAGCTTGTGCGTATGCTCTCGCCTATCGTGGGATATATTTTGCAGATTTTTGTATATTTTAACTTGATTGCGTTTCTTGATGTACATATCGCGTTTATTGGTGTAATATGTGCGGCTGTCAATATTGTGTCAATGCTTATAAGCTCAAAAAGGTACGAGGAAAAAATGCGCTCATACATCCGTGATATGGGTGCTCTGCAAAGTGATATTTCACAAACTGTTGATATGATAGAAACAATAAAATCCTGTGGCGCGGAGGACGGAGCTTTTGTGTGTCTTATGGCATCGGGTACTCAGACAATAAACACAAAAACAGATATTGATAAAACAAGTGTTTATACCGCAAGCTTGTTTTCGCTTTTGAATATGCTCGGATCAGGTATGGTGCTGATTTTCGGAGTGTGGAAAATATTGTCGGGAAGTATGACTACAGGTATTCTTATAGCAACGCAATCACTTGTCGCGGCAATGCTTGCACCTGTGGGAGCGGCAGTCAATGCCGGAATAGAAATACAGACGATGAAGGGTGACGCTGTACGCACAAATGATGTCATGCACTACGGCAAGGACGAAAAATTTCTTGATGACAGCAGCGAACAGAAAAGCGGAATTGACGGTGATATAAGGCTTGAAAATATCAGCTTCGGATATAATCCTATTGATGAGCCGCTTATAAAGGATTTTAATCTGACAATTAAAAAGGGCGGCAGAGCTGCAATTACCGGCGCAAGCGGCAGCGGAAAATCGACCGTTGCAAAAATTATCGGTGGTCTGTATGAGGAAAACGGCGGCACTGTCACATTTAACGGCAGTCGCCGCTGTGAGCTTAACCACTATTTCTTTTATTCAAAAATTGCTGTGGTAAGTCAGAATATCCGCCTTTTTGAGGGAACGGTGCTTGACAATATAACAATGTGGGATGACAGTATTTCGTATGATGATGTTGTTGCGGCGGCAAAGGCGGCGTGTATACATGACGATATTATAAGCCGCAAGGGCGGGTATCGTGAGCACGTTACGGAAAACGGCAGAAACTTTTCGGGCGGTCAGCGGCAGCGTATAGAAATCGCAAGAGCAATCGTGAAAAAGCCGTCATTAATTATTATGGACGAGGCAACAAGCAGTCTCGACAGTGACACCGAGGAGCGTGTTATGAATAACATAAAGGCTCTCGGGATTACAACAATAGTTATTGCACACAGATTATCGACGATTATGGACAGCGACGAGATTATAGTTATGGATCAAGGCAAAATAGTTGAGAGAGGAACGCATGAGGATCTTATGGCGAAAAAAGGGGCGTATTACACGCTTGTAAGGAGCGTGAACTAACGTGAAAACACAAATAAATGAAGAAACCAAGCGTATACAACAAAAAAATCGTGATGTTCAATATCAGGCATACCAAAATATGAAGTCCGTGCTCAACAATAAATCGGAAAATGACGGAATTAACGCGGTGTTGAAATTTCTGAATGAGAAAAAAAGGGTAAATTCAAAGCTTTCTTTAGCGGAGCAGTTAAAATACATTGAGGAAGAATGTTTTATAAAAACACGTTATACGGAGCTTGACGATGATTGGTATGAAACGGTGGCTGTGCCTATGATAGTCAAGACAAAGGACGAGAGATGGGTTGTTGTAATTCCGAATACAAACGGCAGCTGTGTTTTTATTGAAAACGGTAAGGAAACAAGGGTGACGGTGGAAATTTCGGAGCGGTTTACCAAAAGTGCGATGTGCTTTTACAAGGTAATGAAAAACGGCAAAATAACAGAGCGTGAGCTTATTGGCTTTATGCTGGGGTGTACAGCCGTTAAGGACAGAGCGGCGGTATTGTGCATGGGAGTGCTGACAATACTTGCGGGTATGCTGCTGCCGTGGGCAAACCGTTTTATATTTTCAATGGTTGTACCTACAGGAGAGATGGATGGCATGATACCGACTGCGGTGCTTATATTTTCGGCGGTGATGGTGTCGGCGGTGCTTGGACTTATGCAGTCACTTATACTTACAAATTCAATGCTTCGGACGAGCGCATATATACAAAGCGGTATATTTTCACGGCTTCTGAGCCTAAAAACAGAGTTTTTCAAGAATATAAAATCGGGCGAGCTGTCGCGAATGATCATGCAGTTTTCGGACATATCGAGGATTGTTTCGGTAAGGAGCATAAGTGTGTGCATAAGCATGACGCTGTCGATTTTGTACCTTATACAGATTTACATATATGCACCACAAATGCTCGGTTGGGTAATACTTGTGACGGTGATACTCGGTGCTATGATGATAACGGAGGGCGTGTTAAATTCGATATGGATGCGAAAATATTCCGCCTCGCTGTCCGAGATGTCAGGCTTTTGCTATGAGCTGTTTTCGGGGATTGAGCAGGTAAAGCTAAACGGCGCGGAGGCGAGAATGATGCGTCGCTGGAGCAAGTATTATTTAAATGCGTCACGAAACGAGGATAAGCCGTTTTTCTTAAGATACGCAGATGTATTTTATAAAATGATTACCATATTTTCGACAGCTGTTATATTTATAGTAGGCTCACGTCTTGGTACGGCAAACTATATAGCATTTTCGGCGGCTTATGGTGCGTATATTGCATCAAGCGGTGGAATTTCAACTATTATACAGACCATTTCGGCGTTTCGTGCATTGTATTCACAGCTTTTGCCGATGTTAAATGGCGAGTGCGAGGAGTACGGCGAGGATAAGCAAAAGCCCGAAGCGCTCAGCGGTGAAATTTCGGTATCAGATTTGTATTTTAGATATGACAAGGATACGCCGTATGTTTTGAACGGTTTATCGGCACATATACGGTCGGGCGAAAGCGTCGGAATTATCGGCACGTCCGGCTGCGGAAAATCAACCTTGATAAGATTGCTGCTCGGATTTGAAAATGCAAACGAGGGCAGTATCTATATAGATGGCTTTGATATACGGGAGCTTGACCTGAAAAGCTACCGAAAAAAAATCGGAGCGGTTTTACAAAACAGCGGACTTATATCGGGTGATATTTATTCAAACATCACGATAACAAAGCTCGACGCGACTATGGATGAGGTAAACGAAGCCATAGAACTGGCGGGACTGAGCGACGATATAGCCGCGCTGCCAATGGGAGTACATACTCCCGTAAGTCAGGAAAACTGCACTCTGTCGGGTGGGCAAAGACAACGACTGCTTATTGCAAGAGCAATTATATCAAAGCCGTCAATACTTATTTTTGACGAGGCGACATCCGCGCTTGACAATATTACGCAGACACAAATTACCGAAAGCGTGAATAAACTAAAATGTACCAAAATTATTGTGGCACATCGTTTATCGACAATTGAGCATTGCGATAGAATTTTGGTTATGGATAAGGGGGTGATTGTGCAGGAAGGCACATTTGATGAGCTGAAAAGCACAGATGGATTGCTAAAGCAGTTCATAAGACGACAAAAAGCATAAGGGAGGTAGAAATTTTATGCAGTTAAGGAAAAGAATGCTGAGTGCGATACTTGCGGCAAGTATGCTTGCGTCAACCGGTGTATCGGTTTTTGCAAAAGAGCCGCTTGTATCGGGCAACGCGGAAATTTCGTTTTCGGCTGCGAAGTATAATGTGGTGGAAAATGAGGGTGAGTATAAGGTAAAAGTCGTCCGTAAGGGCGGAAATGACCGCAGTGTGGCTGTTGTGTTCAAGACGGCTGATTTTATGGCGGTTTACGGCGAGGACTATGTTGTACTTGACGAATACGGTGATGAGCTTCCGCTTCAGGACGGTATTTCGCCCGATGCATCAGATTTTTCAGAGGTAAGCGGAGATACGGCTGATGTGCTGACAAGCGGCAATGATGATGGCGAAACTGCGAAAAGCATTATAAACGATGACGGCGATGTTGACGCGCAGCTTTCGGCAATTGATTATACCGAAACAGATAATGACGTGGCGGACTATACAAATTCTGACAGAACGTCAACAGGCTCACCGCTGCTTGACGCACGCGCGGAATACTTAGATCTTCCCGACACGGAAAAGCAGGAAAAAGAGTCGGTAGAAACAGCACTTACAAAATCGAACGAGTATTTCCAAAGTGCGAGAGGCGCATTGGGTGTTGTTGTTTTCGAAGAGGGTGACACCGAAAAGGAAATTACAATAAAGCTGATTGACAACGATAAGCCGGAGGCGGATAAAATAGTTTTGCTTTCGCTTATGGGAATAAACGGTGACGAGGAAACGACACTCTCGGCAAACCCGACAGCGTACCTTAACATTCTGGACGATGAGGCTTATGAAAAGCCTGTTATCGAGGCGGAAACAACAGCTGTGACACTCACAGAGAGCGAGAGTACATATTCACTTCGTCTTATCCGTACCGCAGGTGTTGACTACTATACATCTGTTAAGGTCAGCACCGTTAAGGAAACGGCGGCAGAGGATATTGACTATAAAAAGATAGAGGACGCGTCTGTTTCATTCGCGCCGGGCGAAACTGAAAAAACGGTTAAGCTGTCGGCACTCAATTTTGACAGTGACAAGTCGTACGGCTTGCGAATTAAGAGTGACGGTACTTGTGACGTTGTGAACGATTACATTACCGTACAAATTGATGCAGCAGCGGCGGAGCTTTCGTCTGACAGTGCCGAGAACTCATCCGACAGTGCTGAGCTTATGGGATATACGCTCGGAAGCGCACAGACTTCGGTAAATCTGAATAAATATGAATGGACAGGAATAAATGACGGCGGCAGCGACCACTGGAGAGATAAGCAGGAAAATGACTGGGGCTTTGACCTTCGGGCGAAGGAAAACGATAAGGGTAACGGTATAGGCTGGCGCACGTCGGGAAAAAAGAATTTTTACGGTATAGACTCCGTAGATTTTCACATTACTGTCGGCGGTAAAGGCAGCAAGGGCTTCAACTCATATTTTGAGCTGCACAGCAACGAAAACTTCCATGGCGGCGACGGTGCGTCATGCCATATCAGCGGCAAATCGGATTGGACATGGCGCAATGTAAGCGTCAGCAAACCCGGTGAGTACTATGTAAAGGTAAAGACTATAGCAAAGACTGCCGGAAAGCATAATCCTATGGTACAGCTCGGCAACCCGCTCAAATATAATTGGAAGAAATATAAATTTGAAACGGGGCATAACGAGCAGTATTTCCACAGATTTTTGTATAACTACGATACGAAAACCGGTGAAAGAACGAAAATCGCGTTTACAGACGGCAGTGACGATTATGATTATCAGCCGACAGGCGTAATTATGGTTGACGGCAGCGGCCGTGAGGTAACTGATTTTTACTGCAGCGCAAATCAGACCGTAAAGCCGTTTGATACAAATGCGGCGAAAAACAGTGGGTACGGACTTGAGCTTGAGGGCGTTTATCTATATGTAAAGCAGGATAGAGAAGTGTATTCAAAGGAAATAAATGCGCCGTTTAAGGAGCATTGGTACACAGACAAGACTATATGGGTGCCGATGAGCGGCGTCACAATCAATCAGAGCTTTGCAAAGACCTTGTATGACACTTTCGGCAGCAATTCCACAATCAAGGTTATGCCGAAATATAAGCAGGCCGATGTTACTCTCAATATTCACAATATCGACAGCGCAAAAACATATATTGCGAATATGACGAGCAATAACACTAAAAATGCAAGCTTCCGTGATTGGGGTTCAAACGGCTACTATAATCAGTACACATTCCCGAAATACTCAAAAATCAAGGTAAGAGCCATTGCTGCTCCGAAAAAGACTCTTACTGGATTTTATATAGATCACTGGTCACTTAATCCGGAAAATGACCCGATTTATTCGGACAGTGACGCGCCGTCAAAAATGACATATACTCTAACAGAGAACATGAGCTTCTATCCGAGAACGGAAGATCAGGGAATGAATATCGAGTATATGCCGACAGCAGACAAGACGGGCAGTCTTGAGGGACGTGTATATCGTCAGCCGTCGCTTGTTGAGGAAAGCACTGATATAGAAACGTCAGATGCTGACGGAAAAATCAATATCGAAACGGTTTATCCCGGAATGAGATGGGTAATGCGCGCAACCGCACCGGAGGGCTACTATGTAAAATGGACTAACGGTACGGGCGATATTAAAAACGTCAACGGACGAATTGATGTAAGCACCGATTCTAACATAAACGAGGAAACGGCGAATACAAAGCGCGGCAACTACAATCCTGTGTACGGAGATATTATGTCCGGCACAATCAATCAGGACAACACAAAATATTACTATGAATTTGTAAAAGCGAACGGCAATACAACAGGTACTGTTTACGGTAAGGTTATGCGTGAGAACGGTACGTTTGCGGACATTGTGAGCAACAAAAGACTGGAAAATGTGCCTGTTGCGTCAACACAGGTCAGCGTTGCGGGAACAGCAGGCTTTACAGACAGCAACGGTGACTTTGCGATAGAGCTGCAAAACGTTCCTACATCGGGACTTGTAAGCGTTATTGTGGATAACGAGGGTACACAGTATCCGACAGTTGCGCTTGCGAACTATATGGCTGTACGCTTACCGGCGTACGAGTGCTTCAAGCCGAAATCACTCAGCGTGAAATATAAGGATACAGCAAACAAGATAAACGACAATGTTGCAAATATAAAGAGTGATACACTGACTGTAAGAGCAGAGGTTGAAAGCAACGGTTCAATCCAGCCTGTTGCCGCTAATTTCTATATCCATAAGGCAAACGGTGCTGTTATCAGCTGTAACAGCGATACGCGATTTAAAGTAAACTGCGTAAACAATGTGGGCATACTTGAATTTAATCCGGATTCCGTTATGGATATGGGAGATAAGATTTATGTATCGTTTACCGACCAGAACGGCAAGGAATACAAGTCGATGGATATAGGCTATACATTTATTGTGCCGCTTAATATTAGAACCTTTATGATGCCGCTTATAGGCAGCACACTTGTTGATGATACCTTGGGTGGGGCGGTAGAGCTTATTGGTGATCCGCTCGGCAATCTGTTCCCCGGAACGCTTAAATTCGACGATCCTTATACTGACACAGTAGTTCCTGATGGATTTAAGAAGGACAAAGAAGCTTCTTCGGAAGATGAGAAAGACATCCCTACTTATGCAAGATCTACATATAAATTTGGAGATTTCTCAAAGGCTATAAAGAAATTTGGAGACAAATACTCACCAAAGAAGTCTGAAAGTACAGCATCACCGGATCCGTCAGCAACACCGGCAGCGGATGATGAGCCGGAACCAACACCGGATGCTAAAAAGTTAGGCGAGGCAGCAAAGGAGGCAGTAAGCGAGGGAAACGGCGGTGAGGAAACAACAGGTGGCGGCTATAAAACGAATAAGTCATTCTCATGGTCAGTTGCACCGAGAGTTGCATTTGCACTGCAGATTACCACAAGAGAGGTAAAGGGAGCAGATGGCAAAATCGTAGGGAAGTATTTCTTTGAGGAGCTTGACTTCCTTATAGGTCTTAATGTTACGGCGACAGGAAATATAACCATAACACTTCCGATAGGCATGAATGTCATCATTAAAGGCGACTTATTGTGTGATGTTGCAGGTATATACCAGCTTAAAACGGACTATACCATGGATTCTACATGGGAAAAGAATAAGGTAGAGTACAGTCCGGAATCCTTCGGCTTGTTCGAGGAAATTGACAATGTTGACAGAACAGTTTATCTGATGCTCAATCCGAAAATCACGCTCGGACTTGAAATAGAATATGCAATTGTCGATGTTGGCGGAACTGCAAGCTTTAATTTTGACATGGACTTCAAGTTCGGTCTTAACAAGGGTGAGCTGACACAGCATATGTACGGTGACATGACGATTAATTTTGATTACTTCGTCAAGGTAATGACGCTTAAGGTATATTCGGGAAAGACAAATGGAAAAACTATTCCGCTGTTCTCAAAGAATGCGGACGGTCATATAGAGCCTGACGTAATGGCGGGACTGTTAGGTGCGGACGATGCCACGATTGAGTCTGTTCCTGTATCGAGAGAATATCTTAACAATGCGAGTGAATGGAACGCGTTTATGAATAACGCAGAGCTGTTCGATATAGATGCGGCAAACGGTACAAAGGAAACGGTGCTTAAGTCGGGAGTATATCCAAGCTCGAAGTTCAAGCTGACGAATATCGGCGATGGCAGAATGCTTATGCTCTTTATAAGTGATATTCCGGAAAGAAACGCTGTAAACAGAACGGCTCTTTGCTATTCTATTTATGACGGCACAGCATGGTCAGCACCGTTGGTTGTTGATGATGACGGTACGGCGGACGATTATCCGGAGGCAATCGACCTCGGTGACAGAGTGCTTGTTGCGTGGTCATCAGCCGACAGAGCACTTGAGGACAGTATAACAACACAGGACGCGCTTACTGCGCTTGACATTAAGGTATCGTTCTTTGACAAGCAGACAAATTCATTCAGTGCCGCGGAACAAATCACGCACACAACGAACGAGGATTATACGGCAGACACAGAGCCGAAGGCGGCATATGACAGTGAAACAGACAGAATTATTCTCTACTACACAAAGACAGAGTATAAGGATGTCGACAAGTTGACAGACCTTTTGAACGCTCCGTCTGTAATTGCGTACCGCTTCTATGAAAACGGCAAGTGGAATGACGAAACAAGCTACACAGATGATGAGCTTGGCGGCATTACGGATAAGGAAACGTACAAAACTGAATGGTACGGTCAGAGATTTCTTGATACAAGAATAAACAAGACAAGCGGCAATATGCACAGAATAGTTGACGCTGATGTATGCTATTACAACGGTCTTGCGCTTTACGCATGGACGGTTGATTATGACAAGGATATGAATACTGTCGATGACAGAGATATTCTTATGCAGATTTACAACTTTGCGGAAAACAGCTTTACGCACATAATCAAAATGACGACGAATACGGGCGCGTATTCAACACCGCATTTCGGCAGATACAATGATAAAACATATCTGTTCTTTGCGGCGGCAGGCGATCTTGACGGCGGTGACGAGGAAACAAGCGGAATTGCGTATGTAAATGTAACAGAGCCGATAAAGAACAGCCAATACAAGCTTGTTGAAAACGGCAATACACAGTATTATGTACTTCAGTACAACGACACCATTGCTGAAACAGAAACATCTGAGGGCGTGACAATTCCGGAGCATGAGGTTACGATAAACATTCAGCCTGAATATGCTGTTACTATGGACGGCTATGTTAACAATTACAGCGTTGACGTTGACGAGAACGAAAGAATGTACCTTACATGGACAGATTCTGTAAACGGCGACACAACGCAAAGACAAGTATTTACGGCAATATATGATGTTGTCGCAGATGAGGACGAAACAAGCGAAACCGGCTGGAGTGAGCCGTTTATGCTCACAAGCGTACCGTCAACAGCGTACAGCAGTATTGATACTGCTGTTGTAGGCGGCGAGCTGTATGTTGCGGCGGACAAAACTCCGTATATTGAAGATGGAGAATTAGTATCACTTGACGAGGACAATACAAGTATGGTAATTCTCAAGCACACACCGTATTCAAAGCCTGTAACGGCAGAGGAAAACGCGCTTGCGATTGATACAAATTACGTTTACCCCAACACACCGTTTACGCTTACATCAACAGTGAAGAACGAGGGCGTTAAGTTCATACACGAGCCTGTTAAGTTCCGCTTTACAATGACATCAAACGGCAAGGTGACAGAGCTTGGCGAGCAGACACTCGATTATCATTGGGGCGCGGGCAAGACAATGAGCGCGTCAGTAAATGTAACTCCGATAAGCGAGATAAGCGATGATTTAACATTCAATGCGGAAATCACAGTTGGAGAAACGGTAATTAATCAGACATTCAAGGCGGTTAAGGAATACGATGTAATTTCTGACGGTGAAGCGACTATTGAGGAAAAGACAACAGGACACGAGCTGTCACTTCCATTAAGAAATGACGGTAACATTCCGACAGGTGCGGTTACAGTTAAGCTGTACACCGTAAAAGACGGAGAAAAGAGCGAGGAGCCAATTGCAGAGCTTTCTGTTGACTCAATTGCAGAAAATTCAACAGAGATAATCGGCGGAGCAATATCAATCCCTGACAGTGCATATCAGATTGACGGCGGCAACGGTACAGCTAATATTATAGCAGTTGTTGAGGCTGACGGCGATGAGGTTATTTCTATTGAAACGAACGCTTACAAGTTATTTGATGCTGATGCGATAGAAACGATGTCGAAAATCACAGACGTTTCATTAAAGGACGAAAAGACGATTTCGGCAAAATATCTTGATGATATAAGCATTGATACAGTAATTACAGGTGAGGCGAGCGACAAAGTCAAGGTTGTATGGGAAAGCGACAACAGCAATGTTGTCTATGTCAGAGAGGACGGTACTCTCTGCGCGGTTGGCAACGGTAAAGCGACATTGACAGGATACGTTGTTCCCGATGTTCAGTCGATTGTATTCGCGTATGACGGTTCATCAACCGTTGATAATATGCTTTCTGAAATTCCGTCATATTTGCATAAGACAGTTTCGGCGACGGTAAATGTATCGGCGGGATCGAGCAGCAGCAGCGGCAGCAGCGGCGGCGGTTCAACCTCATATACCGTAACATTTGACGGCGGTGAGGGAGTAAGTGTAGACAGCATAAAGTTGAATAAGAACGGAACTGTTTCCGAACTGCCCGTACCAACAAGGGAAGGCTATACCTTTGAGGGCTGGTACACAGATGAAGCTCTTACAAAGCCGTTTGCGACAGATACAAAGATTACATCAAACATTAAGCTTTATGCTAAGTGGACAGAGAATAAGCAAGTACCGCAGAATACAGAAAATCCAACAAAGACTGACAGTGATGTATATGTAAATCCGTTCAAGGATGTTTCGGAAAATGACTGGTTCGCAAATTCAGTAAGATATGTACATGAAAACAATCTGTTCAGCGGTGTTTCGGAGAATGAGTTTGCACCGTACGATCCAATGACAAGAGCAATGCTTGTAACAGTTCTCTATCGCACCGAGGGCGAGCCTGAAATAACGGCTGAAAACGGCTTTGACGATGTTATAAGCGGTAGCTACTATGAAAGTGCTGTAGCATGGGCAAAGGAAAACGGTATCGTAAAGGGATACAGCGATACGGAATTTGCTCCGGACGATAACATCACAAGAGAGCAGATTGCGGCAATTATGTTCAGATTTGCACAGTTTAAGAAAACAGCGCCGGAGGGAGCGTGGGCAATTAGACTTGATTATGCGGATTTGGGTGATATTTGCGATTGGGCAGTTGAGGCTGTTATGTTCTGTAAGCTTAAGGGCATTATGCACGGAAATGAAAATAACGAGTTTAAGCCTGATGATAACGCTACAAGAGCCGAGTCTGCGGCAATAGTTGAAAGATTTATTGAAAGCTCAAAATAATAATTTCAGCGTGGAGTGTTAGGAGTGGAGAGTGGAATTGTTTATATAAATTCCACACTCCATGCTCCGCGTAGTAAATGAGTAAAGGAGGACAAAAATTATGTCAGATGAAAAGAAAGTAACAACCGAGGAAGAAGCAGAAATTCAAGATGTTAATTTAGAGGATTTATCCGAGGTTACGGGCGGTTCGATTGAAAATGTTTCATATACAGGTACAGTGCCTATAAGCGAGGATACAAAGGGAAAGGTTTGATTTGAAAAATCCGAGTCTTTAAAGGAATGTCATAGTCTTAGATAGCTAAACGACAATTTTAAATAGCGAAAAGAAACACGATTACCACAAAAGGAAACACGCCAGTTTTCTCAAACCCACCCCAAAACAAAAATAAGACCGACTTTCCGTTGCCCAAGGTCGGTCTTTTACTATGCCTTATATCCCAAAACAGCATACCTACGCTGTTTTCGGGCAAAAAAGAAGAACGGTAATTTTTTATCAAAATTACCGTTCTTATTTGGCTGCGGATCCAGGATTCGAACCCGGACAGAACGAGTCAGAGTCGTTAGTGCTACCTTTACACAAATCCGCAATCTCAACTGACGAGTTATATAATACCACAAAAGAAAATGTTTGTCAATACTTTTTTTGAAAAAATATATTTTTTTTTATAGATGATACAACTTGTCAGATAATGTGTTTTATGATACAATATATTTCAGAAAAAAAGTACGGAATAATCCGTACTTTTTGGTGCGAGGGACCGGACTTGAACCGGCACGGTAAAACCACACGCCCCTCAAACGTGCGCGTCTGCCTATTCCGCCACCCTCGCAAATGAAGTTATCAACACAACGTATTATATTATAACAGATTTATTTTGATTTGTCAATAAAATATATAGGTTATTTTAATTTATTTTTACATATATTTATATATAGTAAAATGCGTGAAAGGTTTTGGGGAAAAATGAGGAGATATATTTTTTTTGCTGCTGTTATATGCATGCTGCTGCCAAAGACGGCATTTGCAATAGCTGACAGTGCAGAGTGCGCCTGTGTTATGAACGCTCTCACGGGTGAGATGATTTTTGAAAAGAATGCATACGAGCGTCGGCCTATGGCAAGTACGACAAAAATTATGACGGCAGTTGTAGCGCTTGAAAACAGTGGTCCGGATGAAATTGTTGAAATAAGTCTGAATGCCCAAATGCAGGAGGGCTCGGCTGCGTATGTGGAGGCGGGAAGCAGAATGTATATGCGCGATCTGCTGTATGGGCTAATGCTTAACTCCGGTAATGATGCCGCTGTGGCAATTGCGGAGCATATATCAGGAGATGTGGCTTCTTTTGTGGATAAGATGAATGATAAGGCGTGGACTATAGGCGCGCATGACACATCATTTATAAATCCTAATGGCTTACCTCATCAGGATCATTTTACAACAGCAAGGGATTTGGCATGGATTTCACGGTATGCAATCAGAAATTCGGAATTTTGGAATATTGTATCAACGCCTGTTAAGATGGTGCATCCGATTGATGAAGATAAAGAACTATGGTTTTTTAACCATAACAAATTGTTGGATATGTACGAGGGCTGTTTCGGAATAAAAACAGGATACACAGAAGCAGCGGGGCGATGTCTTGTAAGTGCTGCCACGAGAGATAATATGACTTTTATTGCTGTTACTCTGAATGATTCGGATGATTGGAACAGTCATGCCGAAATGCTTGATTATGCATTTTCGCAATATACCGCAAGAGAAGTAATATCAAAGGGACAGACAATAAAAAAGGCGGATGTTGACGGAAAATCCTATTCGTTTATTGCGTCAGACAGTTTTATAATTCCGTTTAAGGAAGGAGAAAAAATTTCTTTTGACATTGTAAACCACCTGATGGAGAATTTAAACTGTCCGATAAATGCGGGAGAAAAGGTAGGGTATTCAGATATTTTTTATGGCGGTGAATGGATTGGAACTGTCGATATAATATCGGAAAACGATGTTATAGGTGCTAAGGATATAAGGCTGCGAAACAGCTTTTACAATACGTTTTTGAATGTATTAAAAATATGGTGTATTTAGAAAGGAAAAGACAATGGGAGAAATAGTTAGATTACAGAAATATATAGCTATGAGCGGTATTGCGTCAAGACGCGCGGCTGAAGGAATTATTGCAGAAGGAAGAGTTAAGGTGAATGGCAAGACGGTTACCGAACAGGGAGTGAAGGTTGAAATAGGCGCTGATAAAGTCGATGTTGATAACAAGCCGATAAAACTTAAGGATAAGAAATATTATATAATGCTTAATAAACCGGTAGGATATGTATCTACAGTTAAGGATCAATTCGATAGACCGACTGTGGTGGATATTATAAAAGAGGATATAGATACAAGAATATTTCCTGTAGGCAGACTTGATTATGACACAGAGGGATTATTGCTGCTTACTAATGACGGTGATTTTACTTATCGTGTAACACATCCAAAATTCCATATGGATAAAACTTATATTGCAACAATAAAAGGCGGAATGACAATCAGCGGTATTAATCATTTAAGGAGAGGTGTAAAAATAGAGGACTATGTAACATCGCCTGCCGAGGTTGAAATACTTGATGCGTTTGATGGAAGGACAACTGTTAAAATTACCATACATGAAGGCAAAAATCGGCAGGTAAGAAAGATGTTTGAAGCGATAGGCTGTAAGGTGGTCGGATTACAGCGTATAAAAATCGGAATTGTTGAGCTTGGACATCTGCCGCTGGGAAGATGGCGTCATCTGACAAGTCATGAAATAAATTATCTTATGGGCAGATAAACACAAAATGTAGGGTATACAAAAAAAGTATACCCCATATTTTTGTATAAGTCATACAAAAACCAAATTAAAAACAGCACATTTTTTAATTGTAAACATTAAAAAATGTATTGAAAATTTGCTCGAATTAAGTTATAATATACAATAGGTATAAATTTTACAAATTTTATCTCTAATTTTATACACAATGGAGGTTGAATCATGGGAACAGTTGATAAGTTGACTGAGCTTCAATACCGCAGAAGTGTAATTGAAAAAGGCGGCGGAGAAGCTAAAATCAAGAAACAGCATGACGCCAACAAATTAACGGCAAGAGAAAGAATAAACGCTTTGCTTGATGCCGGTAGCTTTGTTGAAGTCGATGCATTTGTAACTCACAGATGTACGGAGTTCGGTATGGACTGCGTTGAAGCGCCGGGTGAAGGTGTTGTAACAGGCTATGGTACTGTTGACGGACGTCTTGTGTATGTTTATGCTCAGGACTTTACTGTAATTGGCGGTTCATTAGGCGAGATGCATGCAAAGAAAATTTGCAAGGTTATGGATATGGCTGCCAAGATGGGTGCTCCTATCATTGGCATGAACGATTCAGGCGGCGCAAGGATTCAGGAGGGAATAGACGCTCTTTCGGGGTTCGGAGAAATTTTCTTCAGAAACACATGTAACAGTGGTGTGATTCCGCAGATTTCGGTAATTATGGGACCATGTGCCGGTGGTGCGGTTTATTCGCCTGCTATCACAGACTTTATTTTCATGGTTGAAAAGACAAGCCAGATGTTTATTACAGGTCCTCAGGTTATTAAGTCAGTAACAGGCGAGGATGTAACAGGTGAAGATTTGGGCGGTGCCGGTGTGCATGGTTCAAAGTCAGGTGTTGCACATTTCAGCGCCGCAAGCGATGAAGAATGTATTGCTCAGATTAAGACTTTGCTTTCATATCTTCCTTCGAACAATCTTGAGGAGGCACCATATGTTGCTCCGACGGATGAAATAAACAGATTATCAGAAAAATTGACAACAATTGTTCCTGACGAGGCTAATAAGGCGTATGATGTAAAGGAAGTAATTGCGGAAGTTGTTGATAACGGTGAATTCTTTGAGGTTCAGAAGAATTTTGCGCAGAATATTGTTGTAGGCTACGCAAGAATGAACGGACAGGTTGTAGGTATTGTAGCAAATCAGCCTAAGGTAATGGCAGGCTCGCTTGACATCAATTCATCAGACAAGGCTGCAAGATTTATTCGTTTCTGCGACAGCTTTAATATTCCGTTGGTAACATTTACAGATGTACCGGGATATTTTCCGGGTGTAGAGCAGGAGCAGGGCGGTATTATTCGTCACGGAGCTAAGCTTTTGTATGCTTACAGCGAGGCTACAGTGCCCAAAATTAATGTAATCACAAGAAAGGCTTACGGCGGAGCTTATATAGCTATGAGTTCAAAGCATCTTGGCGCTGATGTGGTTATGGCATGGCCGACTGCTGAGATTGCAGTTATGGGTCCTGAGGGAGCTGCTAATATTATTTTTAAGAATGATATAAAGGAAAGCTCAGATCCTATTGCTACAAGATCAGAAAAAATTCAGGAATACAGAAATAAGTTTGCATCACCGTATGAGGCTGCAAGAAGAGGCTATATTGACGATGTTATTGAGCCTGACTCAACAAGACCGAGAATTATAGCAGCACTTGAAATGCTGGCTTCAAAACGTGAATCAAGACCGGCTAAGAAGCATGGAAATCTTCCTGTATAATTAAGAAAGGAGATTTTATATTATGTATTCAGAAGCGTTATTGACAGGTAATGGTGTAACTCTTAGTGAAGCGTTATCGACAGGCGGTATTACAACGCTTGTAGGTCTATCTATAGTTTTTGGCGTTCTTGTCTTACTAATGATAGTATTGATGCTGTTTAAGCTTATATTTTATAAAAAGCCTAAGACACAGACTGCACCGGCACCGGCTGCGGCAGCAAAGCCTGCGGCAGCTGAAAAAGTTGAAGAGGTTGATGAAACCGAACTCATTGCTGTACTTACGGCAGCTGTTGCTGCAAGTCTTAATACTTCAACATATAATTTGAAGATTAAGTCATACAGAAGAATTGATAACAATATGCCTGCTTGGAATAAGGCGGGTGTCACTGAAACAATAAATAACCGATTCTAAGGAGGTAAATTAAATGAGAAAGTTTAATATTACAGTAAATGGAAAAACATATGAAGTAGATGTAGAAGAAGTTGGCGGCGCAGCTCCTCAGGCTCCCGTGGCTGCTCCTGCAGCAGCGCCGGCACCGGCCGCAGCTCCTAAGGCTGCATCAACCCCGAAGGCTGCTCCTGTTGCAGGTGCAAAGCAGGTAACTGCTCCAATGCCGGGTACAATCGTATCAGTTAAGGTAAATGTAGGCGATAAGGTTGAATCAGGTACTTTGGTAGCTGTTCTTGAAGCTATGAAGATGGAGAATGAGATTTTCGCAGGTGTTGACGGTACTGTTGCAGGTATCAGCGTTTCAGCAGGCGACAGCGTAAACAGCGGTGACGTAATAGTTTCTGTAAACTAATACAGGCACGACTAAATTATAGAAAGTGGTGACAAAAAAGTGTTAGAAAGCTTTGCAAACTTTTTGCAGAATACAGGATTTTACGCACTTATTTCGAGCGGCGGTTTAGACGCTGTAAAAACAATTATAATGATTGCGATAGCCTGCGTGCTTCTGTATCTTGCTATAGTAAAAAAATTCGAGCCGTTATTGCTGCTTCCGATAGCTTTCGGTATGCTTCTTTCAAATTTGCCTATGATAAAAGATTCAAGTGCAATTATGATGCATACGGAATTCTTTACGGATCCGCAGTATATGACCGATGGAAAATACATTAATGTCGGGTATATATGTCAGCACGGCGGATTATTGGACTTGCTTTATCTTGGCGTTAAGCTGGGTATTTATCCTCCGCTTATCTTTGTCGGAATCGGCTGTATGACAGACTTTGGTCCGCTTATCGCTAATCCAAAGAGTATTCTTCTGGGTGCGGCAGCGCAGTTTGGTGTATTCTTTACATTTGTAGGAGCTCTTGTTTTAAGCGCTCTTGTGCCATCAATCAACTTTGGTATCAAAGAAGCTGCTTCGATAGGTATTATAGGCGGCGCTGACGGCCCTACTGCTATTTATGTTACAAAATCGCTTGCTCCTGCATTACTTCCGGCTATTGCTGTTGCAGCTTATTCATACATGGCATTAATACCTGTTATTCAGCCGCCTATTATGAAGCTGATGACTCGTAAAAAGGACAGAATGATTGTTATGGAACAGCTTCGTCCTGTTTCAAAGACAGAAAAAATAATATTCCCGATTGTTGTTACAATAGTTGTAGGTCTTATAATTCCTGACGCTGTTGCGTTGGTAGGCTGTTTAATGCTTGGTAATTTGCTTAAGGAATCAGGAGTTGCTGACAGACTTGCAAAAATGGCACAGAATGAATTAATGAATATTGTAACATTGTTCCTTGGCGTTACCGTCGGTGCTACAGCTACAGCATCAAGCTTCCTGTCAGCTCAGACTATAGGTATTATTGTTCTTGGACTTATTGCATTTTGTTTCTCAACAGTCGGAGGACTTCTGCTTGGAAACATTATGTGCTGGCTTACAAAAGGAAAAGTTAATCCGCTTATCGGTTCGGCGGGTGTTAGTGCTGTACCAATGGCGGCGCGTGTATCTCAGACTGTTGGACAGAAGGAAAATCCTTCAAACTTCCTGTTAATGCACGCTATGGGACCAAACGTTGCCGGTGTTATCGGTTCTGCTGTTGCAGCCGGTGTATTCCTTGCAATGTTTAGCAATCTTTAATTTGATACTTAGATAAAGGAGTGAAATATATAATGGCAAAAGGAAACAAAGCGGTAGAAATTACCGAAACAGTCCTTCGTGATGCGCATCAGTCACTTATTGCTACAAGAATGACAACAGATGAAATTCTTCCTATAGTTGAAAAGCTTGATGAGGTAGGTTATCATTCGCTTGAAGCTTGGGGCGGCGCAACATTTGATTCCTGCTTAAGATTCCTGAACGAGGATCCGTGGGAAAGACTTAGAAAAATAAAGGATAAAGCTAAGAAAACACCTTTGCAGATGCTGTTCAGAGGTCAGAACATTCTTGGCTATAGACATTATGCAGATGATATTGTTGAATATTTTGTTCAGAAGTCAATAGCAAACGGTATTGATATTCTTAGAATTTTTGACGCGCTTAATGACGTGCGTAATCTTGAATGTGCTATTAAGGCTTGTCAGAAGGAAAAGGGTCATGTTCAGGCGACCGTATGTTATACAATAAGCCCTGTTCACAATATTGAAAGCTTCACAAAATTAGCAAAGCAGCTTGAGGAAATGGGTGCGGATTCAATCTGTATCAAGGATATGGCAGGCTTGTTGCTTCCGTATACGGCATATGATCTTGTTAAGGCTATGAAGGAAACTGTTAAGATTCCTATTCAGCTTCATACTCACTATACAAGTGGTGAAGCATCAATGGTTTACTTGAAGGCTATTGAGGCTGGTGTTGATGTAATCGACTGTGCTATGTCACCGTTGGCTATGGGTACATCACAGCCTCCTACTGAACCTATTGTTGCAGCGTTACAGGGTACACCTTACGATACAGGTTATGATCTTGATAAGCTTGTTGAAATCAGTGAATATTTCAAGCCGTTAAGAGAAAAATATATCGCAAGCGGCTTGATGAACGCAAAGGTAATGGGTGTTGATGTTAATACATTGAAGTATCAGGTTCCGGGAGGTATGCTTTCGAACCTCGTTTCTCAGCTAAAGCAGCAGGGCAGAGAAGATGCCTTTGACGAGGTGTTGAAGGAAGTTCCTCGTGTGCGTGCTGATATGGGTTATCCTCCACTTGTTACGCCTTCATCACAGATTGTAGGTACACAGGCTGTACTTAATGTTTTGATGGGTGAGCGTTATAAGATGATTTCTAAGGAAACTAAAGGCATTGTACGCGGTGAATACGGAAAGTGTCCTGTAGAAATTTCGGATGAAATTGTTAAAAAGATTATTGGCGATGAGGAAAGAATTACTTGTCGTCCGGCAGATCAATTAAAGCCGGAGCTTGAAAATATGAGAAAGGAATGTGCTGAATGGATCAGACAGGATGAAGATGTATTGTCATATGCTTTGTTTGGTCAGGTTGCAGTAAATTACTTTAAATATAGAGAAGCTCAGCTTGATAAGGTTGATAATGACTTGGTAGACAGAGAAAATAAGGTTTATCCGGTTTAATGATTGCAGCACCCAAAGCTTTTTCGGCTTTGGGTGTTTTCATACTCACCTTTGTCTGCGGGCGAAAGTATGTAATTTAATTTGCAGACGGAAAGGCTGTATTTTAATGATTGGATTTATTGGAAGCGGAAATATGGGCAGTGCAATTATAGGCGGTATTGTTTCAAATAACATTTTTGCGCCAGGGGATATTCTTGTATCTGATATTAATAAGGCAGGACTGAAAGCTGTAAATGAGAAATATGGCGTTTTAACAACAGAAGACAATAAGGAAACTGCTGCTAAAGCAGATATTTTATTCCTTGCGGTCAAGCCTAATATAGTTTATAAGGTTATAGACGAAATAAAAGATACGGTGAATAAAAATGCTGTTATTGTATCTATAGTTGCAGGGCAGTCCATTTCAAAGCTTGCAGCTGCTTTTGAACGCGGAATAAAAATTATACGCGTAATGCCTAACACTCCGGCATTGGTTGGAGAGGGAATGGCTGCAATTTCTGTGAGTGAAAATGTATCAGAGGCTGAAAAAGAAAATATACTACGGATTTTCAATAGCTTTGGTAAAGCGGAATTAGTGCCTGAATATCTTATGGATGCAGTAACTGCCGTAAGCGGTTCGTCGCCGGCATATGTATTTATGTTTATAGAAGCTATGGCAGATGCGGCAGTTATGGGAGGAATGCCAAGAAATCAGGCATATACATTTGCAGCTCAGGCGGTGCTTGGAAGTGCGAAAATGGTTCTTGAAACAGGTAAACATCCGGGCGAGCTGAAAGATATGGTATGCTCACCGGCAGGGACTACAATAGAAGCTGTGGGTGTGCTTGAGGAAACAGGGCTTAGAAGCAGCGTTATAAAAGCTGTAACAGCTTGTATTGAAAAATCAAAAAAAATGGGTTAATATCCGTATAAACTAAAAAAAACAGGGGATAATTATAAATGACCTCACAAAATACATTAAACCGATGTCAGTCGGTTTATACCCCCTTATTATAGCTTTCATTTTATGTGAAGGCTGCAAAAGCAGAAATGACCCAATACCTTTTTTGGTATTGAGTCATTTTTTTGCGGTTTAATGCAACAGCCCCTTTTTGCAATTAAACTATTACAACAGGCTTTGTAATTCCTCCATTGTGCTCGGAATTTGAAGAATGTATTATAACAGCTATATCACTTTCTCCCGATATAGTGTCAACTGGCAGGGATATTTTGCGTCCCCATTCACAGTTGCCGCTGAATTTTTCTTCGCCGTTAATGTGTATTTCTACATTATCTCCGGTTATTTCCTTGAATATTAAGCTTGTTTCATTTTCCTTAATATCAACCGTCGTTTTGTATAAGGCATAACCTTCAGTGCCTTTGAAGATATTATCGAAACCGTTTCCGACAGTGACAATACCCCATGTATTCATATCGTGATCTTCAATTTTAACATATGGGTCAGGACGCGCTTCCGAAAGCGATACCGACTGACGCCATGTTGAAACGTATTTTTCGCTTACAGACTCAATGTATTTTATAGACGTTTTCGGAATTTTAACAGGGACACTAAATTCAACGGCACCTGTTATATCGGATGAAGCTGTAAGTGTAATTTTATCAGAATTTTCAGTATGCTGAACAATTACCTGACACAATCCGTTAAACAAATGACGTTTTTCTGCTTTATCAGCCTCGTGGGAATTTGGATCACCATTTCCTACACCTATAATTTTACCGCCCCTGCATGAAAATTCAATAAGCGTATCAGCTGTGGGGACAGTAAAACCGTTCTCGTCAATTCCTGCAATATTAAATGCGATTGCGTCGTTGCATCCGCCTGTGACATATTCGTTTGACGGGGTAATTGATAAGGAAACTATATCACCGACAGTCGAAACTGTGTCTGTACATACAGGAATATTATTTATATAGCCTGTCATCTTTAAAGTACCTTTTTCAAATGGTACAAGCCAATACGTCATATCGTACTTATCTACTGTTTTTTTGCCGAGTGAATTACCGTTAAGGAACAGCTCGGCTTCCTCGCAGTTTGTATGAACCATAACACGAACCTCATCGCCATCTGACCAGTTCCAGTGGGGGAGAATGTGTATCATCGGTTCACTTGTGAAAAATGCTTTATTAAGATAAAAAGCATCCTTTTTAAAACCGCAGGTGTCCATAATACCGAATTGTGTACCGATTGACGGCCATTCAAATGGAGTAGGCTCGCCGCGGTAATCAAAACCGGTCCATATGAACATTCCCATTATGTGAGGGCGGGTATCAATCTGCTTGAAACCGTCACGGTAAGTATTTCCCCACGGTGCAGCTTCGGTGTCGTAGCAGTCGATAATGTGCTTGTCATGGTCAGTCTGATAAATGCCACGCGTCTGGAATGCACTGTCATTTTCGCTGCCGAGCATAGGCATATTCGGGTATTTTTCGCGGAAGTCGTCATATGTATGCGTAATATAGTTAAAGCCTGTAACGTCAAGCAAATCACAGGCACCGCCGTCAGCTGTAACTCCTGTATTCATAGCGCCGAGTGTAAACCGCGTATTATCGAGCTTTTCGATTTCACAGCGAAGTCTTGCCGCAAGCTTTCTTCCGGTAGGCGTACCCTGGAGAGGTTCTTCGTTAAAAATTGAGTACATAATTACGGACGGATGATTTCTGTCACGCATTACCATGTCCTGTACCTGCTTTACCCCATCAGAAGAGGAATTGAAGTTTCTGTTTTCGTCCATTACAAGCATACCGTATTTATCACAATAATCAAGAATTTCCGGTGATGGATTGCCGTGCGCGCAACGATATGCATTTGACCCCATTTCCTTCAATAGCTTAATTCTGTATTCATTAATTGAATCAGGTACAGCAACACCGACTCCGGCATGGTCTTGGTGATTGCAGGTTCCATATAGTGTAACACGTCTGCCGTTAAGGAAAAAGCCGTTGTCGCAGTCTATAGAAATTGTACGGAATCCGAATGTGTTTGTGACGCTGTCGACCAACTCATTATTCTCGTATAACTCACTTACCATAGTATAAAGATTAGGTGAATCAATGTCCCATAGATACGGACTGTAGGTGAGTATGCTCTGATTTACAGCTGCATCACTTCCGCCCTTGACGGAAAATTCTGACTCCGCCTTGCCGACTGTGTTATCGTCTTTGTCTAATATATAGGAAATCAATTTAAAACTCTTGTCCTCATAGGAGGAATTTTCTATTGTTGTGTCAGTAACTGCATCCCATATGTCAGCGGATTTCTTTTCGGGATGAACAAACACACCCCAATGCTTTATATGCAGAGGATTTTTTTTGTAAAGATTTACATGACGGTATATGCCGGCACCCTCGTACCACCAGCCTTCAATGACTGTGGCATCGACAAATACGGCAAGCTCATTTATCTGTTCGCCGTATACAGCCATATCTGTGACGTCAACTGTAAATGAGTTGTAGCCGCAGAAATTTCTTCCGACAACTGAGCCGTTCATGTAAATGATTGAATGTGAGGCAATACCGCCAAATTCGATGAGAATTTGCTTGTCTTTGTCAGACTCGTCAAGACGAAAACGCTTTTTATACAAGCCCTTTCCACGTTTTTTGTAGCCGTTTGCGGGCCCCCATTTTTCTTCAAATTCGTTATAAACTGCCCAATCGTGAGGGAGATCTACATCCTCCCATGAATCCGTGTTGAAATCAGGTGACGCTGCTCCTATAGCGCCGCCGGCTTTTGCAGCCATATAGCATACCGTATGGCTGTTCGCTTCAGGTGATGGAATATCACCGTTAAAGAATTTCCAATCTCTGTCTAAACTGAATTTTTCCATAATTATCTCCAATCTGTAAATTTATTTTTATGATAAGGAATGTGCGGCATACTGTCCGAGCCATACACCGGCAACGCAAAGTACAAGACTCAGCATTGAATAAACAACTCCGGCAAGTGTTCTGCCACATTCCAAAAGAGTAAGTGTTTCAAGCGAAAAGGTTGAAAAGGTTGTGAAACCACCGCAAAATCCGGTTTTTAAAAGCAGATTTATATTTTCACTGATATTTTTGCCGGCAACAAGTGCTGTAATAAATCCAATTGCAATCGCGCCGATAAGGTTAATTGTCAAAGTTATAACAGGAAAGTCAATTCTGACATTTATAAGCCCTAAAAGGTATCTGCACACAGCGCCTGCCGCGCCGCCTATGGCAACAAATAAAATTTTTTCCATAATATCTCCTTGAAAATATCTTTTTTCGTTGTCTTTATTATACATTGAATTTGATATAAATTCAATATAAATTCAACAAATACGGAATATTAATTTGTGATATATAAAAAAATATAAAAAAATTAAAAAAACTCTTGATTTTTATTTTATTATATGGTAAAATATTTCGGTATGAAAAATACACACATATCCCGATTTCGTAAAAGTTGCCCATTTGCCGGGGTTTTTACGGAAGAAGACGGATATGGAGGAATTAAAAAACACAAGGAGGATTTAAAAATGGCAAATGTAATTTCAATGAAACAGCTTTTAGAAGCAGGTGTTCATTTTGGACACCAGACAAGAAGATGGAATCCTAAAATGGCAGAGTACATCTTCACAGAAAGAAACGGTATCTACATTATCGACTTACAGAAGACTGTAAAGAAGGTTGAAGAAGCTTACTACTTCATCAGAGATATTGCTGCAAGCGGCGAGGACGTTCTTTTCGTAGGTACAAAGAAGCAGGCTCAGGACTCAATCAAAGAAGAGGCTGAGAGAGTAGGAATGTACTATGTAAACGCAAGATGGCTTGGCGGTATGCTGACAAACTTCAAGACTATTCAGAAGAGAATTGAAAGACTTGCTCAGATCAACAAGATGGAAGAAGACGGTACATTTGACGTTCTTCCTAAGAAGGAAGTTATTAAGCTAAAGGCTCAGAGAGATAAGCTTGAGAAGTACCTTGGCGGTATCAAGGAAATGAAGAAGCTTCCGGGCGCTATGTTTATTGTTGACCCAAGAAAAGAAAAGATTGCTATAGCAGAAGCTAAGAAGCTTGGTATTCCTGTAGTTGCAATCGTTGATACTAACTGTGATCCGGACGAGGTTGATTATGTAATCCCTGGTAATGACGACGCTATCAGAGCCGTAAAGCTTATTGCATCAACAATTTCAAACGCTATTATCGAAGGCAGACAGGGTGAAGACGCAGTTGCTGAAGAAGCGGCTGAGGAAGCTCCGGTTGAAGAATAATTATTATAAATAGGAGGATAAAACGATGGCATTTACAGCTAAAGATGTTAAAGAGTTAAGAGAAATGACAGGCTGCGGTATGATGGACTGCAAGAAGGCTCTTACAGAAACAGACGGTGATATGGACAAGGCTGTTGAATTTTTGAGAGAAAAGGGCCTTGCAACTGCTGCTAAAAAGGCTGGCAGAATTGCATCTGAGGGTATTGTTAAGGCATATGTAAACGGCAATATCGGTGTACTTGTAGAAGTAAACTCAGAAACAGACTTCGTTGCTAAGAATGATGAGTTCCAGGAATTTGTTACAGATGTTGCTAAGACTGTTGCAGAAACAAATCCTGCTGACGTTGAAGCACTTAAGGCTACACAGTTCGGTGATACAACAATCGGTGAATTGCTTACAGCTAAGATTGCTAAGATTGGCGAGAATATGAATATCAGACGTTTCGCAAGAATTGAAACAACAGGTGCGGTAGTTGAATATATCCACGCTGCCGGCAAGATTGGTGTATTGGTTGAAGCTGATGCTGAAAACAATGAAGCTACAAGAGAGTGTCTTAAGAATGTTGCAATGCAGGTTGCAGCGCTTAATCCAAAGTATCTTTCAAGCGATGATATTCCGCAGGATTATAAGGATCACGAAAAGGAAATCCTTATCGCTCAGTTAAAGAACGATCCTAAGAATGCTTCAAAGCCTGATAATATTATTGAAAAGATGATCACAGGTCGTCTTGCTAAGGAGTTCAAGGAAGTATGTCTTCTTGAACAGGAATATGTAAAGGCTGAAAACAAGGAAAGCGTTGCTAAGTATGTTGAAAGTGTAGG
>JALEPO010000017.1 GCA_022768695.1 Clostridia bacterium | reverse complement strand
TGGTTCCACTTCACAGGTATCACACCTGCTGTTTCAGACGCTGCCGCAGAGCTTACAGAGGTTGCTCTTAAGGCTGCCAAGAAGCACGGCGTAAAGGTATCTGTTGACCTTAACTTCAGAAAGAAGCTATGGTCAAGCGAAAAGGCTCAGAAGGTTATGACAAATCTTATGCAGTACGTTGACGTTTGTATCGGCAACGAGGAGGACGCTGAAAAGGTTCTTGGCTTCAAGCCGGGCGAAACAGACGTTACATCAGGTGATCTTGAGCTTGCAGGTTATGAGTCAATCTTCAAGCAGATGGTTGACAAGTTCAACTTTGAATATGTAATTTCTTCACTGAGAGTTTCAAAGTCAGCTTCAGACAACGGCTGGTCAGCTTGTATCTATTCAAGAGATACAAAGGAATTCTATCATTCAAAGGAATACAGAATTCACCCAATCGTTGACCGCGTAGGCGGCGGCGACAGCTTCGCAGGCGGCACAATCTGCGGTTTCCTTGACGGCAAGAACTTCAAGGAAGCACTTGAATTTGGTGTTGCTGCATCAGCTCTTAAGCACACAATTCCGGGCGACTTCAACCTTGTTTCACGCGCAGATGTTGAAAATCTTGCAGGCGGCGATGGAAGCGGTCGTGTTCAGAGATAAGATTTATTGTATATCAAAAGGGATGTAAAAAAGTCCCTGTCAAGAAAAAACCATTGTATTTAGACTATACCAAGCCTTTTACAATGGTTTTTTTGTGTAATATGACAGTTGGCTATAGTTTTTATTACAACCCCTTTTTATGCATTTGCAAATTAAACAGAAAATAACTGACGCGGTTCAATACCACGTCAGTTATTACTTTTAATTCAGTGATTCAGGTTTTGTTTTAAGGACGTTCCCTCGAAGGTGCGCTGTTATTGGGAGCTGAAGCATGATTGTCCCCCGAAGGTGCGCTGTTATTGGGAGCTGAAGTATGATTGTCCCCCGAAGGTGCGCTGTTATTGGGAGCTGAAGCATGATTGTTCCCCGAAGGTGCGCGGTTATTGGGAGCTGAAGTATGATTGTTCCCCGAAGGTGCGCTGTTATTGGGAGCTGAAGCATGATTGTTCTCCGAAGGTGCGCTGTTATTGGGAGCTGAAGCATGATTGTTCTCCGAAGGTGCGTTGTCACTTGAAGGTCTGCTATCAATCGGTTTATTGTCAGACGGTTTTGTTTCATTTGGTTTGTTGTCAGCCGTTTTATCGTCAGACGGTTTTGTTTCATTTGGCTTGTTGTCAGCCGTTTTATCGTCAGACAGTTTTATTTCGTCCGGCTTGTTGTCAGTCGTTTTATCATCATACGGTTTTATTTCGTCCGGCTTATTGTCAGCTGTTTTATCATCAGACGGTTTTGTTTCGTCCGTCTTGTTGTCAGCCGTTTTATCATCATACGGTATTGTTTCATTTGGCTTGTTGTCAGCCGTTTTATCATCGGACGGTTTTGTGTCATTTGGCTTGTTGTCAGTCGTTTTATCGTTTGAGTGTTTGTCGGTGTCAGACACAATATCATGATTGCCGTTGTTTGAATTGTTTTCATTCTGATTGGCAGGCTGAACCGCTGCCGCATTTTGGTTATATAAATCGGATGACCATGATTTATTGACACGAGCAGAGGTTTGAGAAGGTTGTTCGGCTTTTTCAGCAATATTTGCAGAAGATACCGGAGTTACATATTTGCCGGTAAAAGCAGTTCCCGAATTATTATTGCCGGAAGACTGCACAAAGTTTTGCACTGTGTTTTCGACTTCATTTTGGGAAGAAGAATTATATTTGTATTGTACAGGCTTGTGATTTACAGATACGGTATGTTCCCAATCAGCTTTTTCTGCGGTATTGTTCTGTGTTGGGGGAATGGGTGTATTGGACGGAGCAGCTGTTGACTGAGGCTTTTCTGCTGCTTTTTTTATTATTTCCTGTACTTCCTTGACTGAGCTTTTTTCAAGTGCCGATTGATTTTCGACAATGCTTCCGCCAAACGTATCCGAATATTCCTTCAGCAATTTTGCTCTGCCTATAGATATATTCATATTTTTTGAATTTTCAGCGTCCTCTTCTGACGCGCGCTCTACAATAACTTCTATATTTCTTCCGGTATATTCATCCTTAAGCATGACTATTTTATCGGTAATATGCTTTTTACTGTCCACAACATCAATAATTACGCTGTTGTCAAGCTCTGAAAAATAGCCTTTTTCTTCGGCAATATCAATAATTTGCTCAATTGATTTTATAGTTTTGCTGTTAGCTACATTAGCTTCATTAAGGATAATTTCGCCCTCAGTATTAAATGCCGATGTATTTATTATACGGTCAAATATATTTACTTCAAGCTGAATGCTCGGATTAATATCAATGCTTAGGATAGCAACGGGAGTGTAGTATGTTTTATAACCTCCGGCGGCTATACCCACAGTAATCAGCAAGCAAGCTGCGATACCTGCCGCTTGCTGCAGGGTGTTTGCGGAATGATATTCAATTGTCTGACCGACCTGATAATTTTTGTTCCGTACTATAAAGAAATTACCCTTAGCATCGAGAAGAACAGCTTTATTATTTTTAATTTCTGTCACAAGACAATTCATATTCGCCCGCCTCCTTTAATTGCGGGAAATATTCCTGCATTATTTCATAATCTCCCGTCATAATCAGTACAGCCGCAATAATATAATTTCTGTGGCGTTCAAGTATTTTTCGGCTGATATGGGTTCCGTCTATAATCTGCTTGGCAGGTATATATTTTTTAGCCTTTATCAAATCAATAAGTGATTTATCCGAAAGTATATATCTTATTACCAAAATACAGTTTTGACGTGTTTTTTTTGTTTTGGGTGTGGTATGCGCTATTTCAAAAAATGTAATACTGAAAAGACTCAGTTCATATGTAAGCGCTTCAATTTCGTATTTTGCATCTAAATTGTGAGAGTTATTGTCTGAAATATCAAATTCAACAATATTTCCGTCATTGTCATTTGTCTGCAATGCGGAAAATGGTATCACAGAACTGTTCCTGTATTCCTTTCTCAAATAATATGTAAGCCTGTTTTTAATTATAAGACGGGCAAAGGTTAAAAATGCTCCTTTGCTCGGTTCATATTTTTGCAGTGCTTCGTGAAATGCAAATATCGCTATTGAAAACTCATCATCATTGCGTGTGATATATCTGTTAAGAGCTTTATTTGAGCATGACAAAATAAACGGGACGTATTCTTGTATAAGAATATTCTCCGCCTCGCTGTTGTTCTTTGCTTCAATTACTTTGTCTTCAACAGTCATATTATCACTTCACTTTTGTGGGGAGGAGTATTATCAAGGAACAGACTCAGATTAATAGAAAGCTTATCAGTAAAACGGCGGTATTGAGATATATTCTCAAAACCGCCGTAAAATTTACTTAATTATTCGATAATAACCGTGCGGCTTTCGTCATCCCACTCAACTGTGGATTTCATAGCTTCCATAATAAATCTTAAAGGAACCATCGTTCTTCCGTTATTGATTTCAGGAACTGCTGCAAGCTCATATTCCTCGCCGTTAATAAGCGCTGTTTGACTATCAACCTGCATAACTATAGTAGTATCATTCTTTGTGATGGTAATTGTGCGTGTTTCATCATCCCAGCTTACATCAGCGTCAAGAGATTCTGCTACAGCTCTTAACGGAATAAGAGTCAAGTCATTTTTGATATAAGGAGTTACATTATTGTATTTACCAAAGTCAAGATCAATGCCTCTTACAAAAACACCTATGGAGTATTCCTGTAAGTCCTTTTTTGCTTCTGCGATTTCTGAAAGAATTTCTTTTCTTGTTTCGCTGTCCGCATCCTTAAATAACGGCTTTAATTCTTTGATATATTCCTTTGCTTCAATATGAGCGTTTCTGCGTTCTTCCTTTTTCTTTTTAAACTCATCCTTTGAAATTTCTGATTTTTCCTCATCAGCGACTTCGTCTGACGGTTCTGCATCCGGGTCAGCTGTTGCTGAAGGGTCTATAGTTGCGTCCGGCTTTTCGGGTTTATGTGGCTTTTCCGGTCTTGGTGACGCATTCGGATCAAGTGTTTCTGTAGGCTTTTCGGGTTTCTGCGGCTTTTCCGGTCTTGGTGACACTGTTGTATCGCCGTCAATTTCCGGAGTATTGTCTGCTGCCGGTTTCTGAGGCTTTTCGTGATTTGAAGGCTTCTGTGGCTTTTCAGGCTTTTCCGGCTTTGAG
>JALEPO010000011.1 GCA_022768695.1 Clostridia bacterium | reverse complement strand
TAACCGCAACTGCCGGGATAGGCACTAATATGTATCTTGCCAAAATTGCGATGGATATTGTTGCAAAGAAAATGCCGGCAGATAAAAACGGTGTGCGGATTGCAGAGCTTGATGAAATGTCCTATCGCAGACAGCTTTGGAGTCATAGACCGCTGACGGATTTATGGAGAATCGGAAAAGGTTATGCCAAAAAACTTGAAGAAAACGGTTTATACACTATGGGTGATATAGCCGCATATTCGCTTGTAGAGTCAGGCGAGGACAGGCTGTATAAGCTGTTTGGAGTTAATGCGGAGCTTTTGATTGACCATTCATGGGGTTGGGAGCCTTGTACTATAGAGGATATTAGGGCATATAAGCCGGAAAACAAAAGTATTGGCTCCGGTCAGGTGCTGCATTGCCCATATGATTTTGACAAGGCAAAGCTGATTGTCCGTGAAATGACTGATCTGCTTGTTTTGGACTTGGTTGAAAAGAGATTGGTTACGAATCAGATTGTTCTGACAGTCGGATATGATATAGAAAATCTTATAAATCCTGAAATTAAAAAGCTGTATAAAAGCGAGATCACGACAGATAATTACGGAAGAAAAATCCCGAAGCATGCTCATGGTACGGCAAATATTGGCAGAATGACATCTTCAACAATGCTGATTATGAAAGCAGTTATGGAACTGTTTGATAAAATAGTCAATCCAAAGCTGCTGGTAAGGCGGGTGAATATATCTGCTAATCATGTTATACCGGAGAGCGAGGTACAACAAAACCAAAGCTTTGAGCAGCTTGATTTGTTTACGGATTATGAGGAAATTCAGAAAAAGCGTGAGCAGGAGGAAAAAAGCCTGAAAAAAGAACGTGCCATTCAGGAGGCGACAATAGAACTACGAAACAGATTCGGGAAAAATGCTATACTGAAAGGTACAAATCTACAGGAGGGTGCCACAACGAAAGATAGAAACAAGCAGATAGGCGGACATCATGCTTGAGAGAGTCTGTGTTTCGTGAAATAGATAAATCCGAGTTTATCATGGAACAACTTGGTAATTTTGAATGGGTTATAAAAATGTTGGTGGGACTTGAAAACAGAGCTTTTGTATGCGAGGATATTTCAATTTTTGAGTGATAGCGTTAGATTTATCAGTAAGATTTAGACTATTCGGAGGCAGTAATGAACAATAAATCAGATGAGCGTAAATATGACAAGATAATAAATCTCCCTCATCATCAGTCGAAGAAAAGAAAGCATATGTCCATGACAGAGCGCGCTGCGCAGTTTGGGGCGTTTCGTGCCTTGACAGGCTATGAAGATGAGATTGCGGAAACAGCAAGATGTACGGATGGAAAAATTGAGCTTGATGAATATGCGAAAGAGGAGATTAACGCAAAACTACTGTATATTAATGATCATATTGATGATGAACAGGAGATAACGGTCAAATATTTTGTGCCGGACGAAAGAAAGTCGGGCGGCGCTTATGTTATAAAAACCGGTATTGTCAAAAAAATAAGGGAGCATGAGAAACAACTTGTATTTATGGATGGAACAGCAATTCTCTTAGAGGCAATATTCTCTATAGAAGGCAAGCAGTTTATTGAAATTGAATAGTAAATAAGGCCAAATAAATGCTGTTTCAAAGGAAATGATATAAGAAAGCCTGTCACTTTACATGAGTGACAGATTTTTTGTTATAAAAATATTCTTTTTGTTTGAATTTTTTCAATACTAATCGTCTAATATATCATGAAATAAGCAACTGATGAACATAATCGCACAAAATTCAAGGTGTTCCGCGTGTTTTCTTTTTAAATCTATAATTCTGACACATTTTCCTATACAAACAGCCTATCGACTATTCCGTAAATTATGTATAATATAATTAGATTATTGCGAAAAGGGGAAGATTAACATGATTGGAATTTATTTCAGCGGTACAGGAAACACAAGGTACTGTATGGAACAATTTGTATCGTACAATGATGATACAATGGAAATAATGCCCTAAAAAGAAACCATTTATGTTAAGCTGAAGGAGGAAGCATAAGGGTGAGAAAGAAGGTAATTAGTATGTTGACCAAAATAATGATTGGATTTCTGGTAGGAGTTTTGGTATTAGTTATT
>JALEPO010000124.1 GCA_022768695.1 Clostridia bacterium | reverse complement strand
GCCGTGCTGCGCCATATAATCTATAGTCGGCTTATTAGCAACCTCAAGAATTGTTTTTCCGTCAAACGCATCAACAGGATAATCTGCCATGCCATCGCCTAATATTACAATATATTTCATTTTATTCATCCTTTCCTTTTTTCATCCTTATTTATAAACCTTAATTGCAGGTATTATTGCAAATGCGCCCTTTCCCACATGAGTGCCTATAAGCGGGCCAAATTCTCCGTACATTACTATACAGTCCTTTCCGAATTCCTCACGAAGCTTTTCACAAACCTCATTTCCCCGCTCCTCATCTGACTGAACAACCAAAAATCTTGGATTTTCCGTATCAAAGTCAGTGTCGTCCTTTACCTTAGCTATCAGCTTATCAATCAACTTTTTCTTGCCTCTGAGCTTATCCATGTTTTCCACAAGTCCATGCTCAATGGTAAGAATAGGCTTAATATCAAGCATAGTTCCCACAAACGCGGCAGTTTTTGAAAGTCTGCCGCCCTTTTCAAGATATTTAAGCGTATCAACAAGAAGATATGCTCTCCATTTTTTTATATATTCCTCACATTCGGAAATTATCTCATCAACAGTTTTTCCTTCAGCTGCCATTTCCGCCGCATGAACTGCCGTCTGAGCAATGTAAAGCGAAAATTTCTGCGTGTCTACAATATGGAAATCCGCCTCGGGATTTTCTTCAAGTATTTCATTTCTGACCATATTAGCTGTTTGGTACTGTCCGCTCGCAGCGCTTGACAGTGCAAAATAAATCACGCTTTTATGCTTTTTACATTCCTCTGAAAAATAATCATACATATCTCCGTACGGAGTCTGTGAGGTTGTGGGGAATCCTTCAAAGCTCTCGAGCTTTTCAAAAAATTCCTCATTTGTAATAGTCACACCCTGAACATATTGTTCCTCGCCGAACAGGCTTAAAAAAGATATAATTCCTATATCATATTTTTCCGCCGCTTCAGGCGGTATATCCGCGCCTGTGTCAACCACTATTTTTATATCTGCCATAGTTACCTCCCTCTTTACCATGTAAATTTCGTAAGCTGCCCTAAATTTTTTAAGTTATCAAAGCCCTGCTGCCGTAGCGCTTCATATACTATTACAGCAACGGAATTTGATAAATTCAAGCTTCTCGCATCAGCTATCATCGGAATTCTTATGCAGCGTTCCTCATGCTCATACAGCAAATCCTCCGGCAAGCCTGCATCCTCACGTCCGAACAATATATAGTCGTTGTCCTTAAATTCCGCCTCGACATATGTATGCGGCGCCTTTGTTGTAGCATAAAAATATCTTCCGCCCTCGGTCTTATTAAAAAAATCCTCTAAATTATCATAATACTGCACATTCAGTAAATGCCAGTAATCCAGTCCGGCACGTTTTAAATTTTTATCCGTAATCTGAAATGCAGTAGGACGAACTATATGCAATCCGCAGCCGGTAGCCGCGCAGGTTCTCGCAATATTGCCCGTATTCTGCGGAATACGCGGCTCTACCAAAACTATATTGAACATATACCGCTCCCCTCTCCTTTATTTTAAAAATTTAAGCATAAAGCGATTGAGCAAAGGCCGGTGAATTTTTACCGCCTTTTTAGGACAAAGCTCCTGACAGCAGAAACACTTTATACATTTGCTTTCATTGATTACCGGTTTTCCGGAAGACATATCTATCGCTTTGGGAGGACAGCATCTTGAACATTCTCCGCAGCCTACACACTCGCTGTATTTAATTTTAGGCTTGGAGGCAAGCGCATTTGTAAGCCGCGCATTTGCCGCCGCCGGCAAAGAAATAAGCTTGAGCAGATTAAAATGACTCTCAGGCTTGAGAAAATCCTTTATTACAAGATTTTCAAGATTTTCACCCAAAATTTCAAGCTTGTCCGCGCTTTCTTCAACAAGACCTCTGCTTACAGCCTCATATACCGTATCCACCTCATACGGCGCATAATCTATCAGTCTGCACGATACAAGGTCAAGCGCATGAGCATTTTCACTCGCCATAACAAGACCTATGTGTCGATTCTGTCCGGCAGTAGGGCCATTACCCTCCATGCCCCATATACCATCCATTATAGACAGTGTCGGCTTAATACATTCATGCAAATCAACAAGCATGGAACAAAAGGCTTTCCGCTCGTTAAGTCTGAAATGCAGCTCTGCCTTATATGTTCCGGGAATAGTGCCGAACAGATTTTTAACAGCGCCCGTATAGCTCGTCATTGCGTGAGTTTTCAGCTTCGGCAGAGAAATTATTACGTCTGCTTCAAGAATAGGATTGATAATCGGTATACTCTTTACAGTTCTGCCCTCAGGAAAGCTTACTTCAGTAAAGTCCGTATTAAAATTCAGCTTCGCATTCGTTCCCTTTATTGCATCATTTACGCCGCAGGCACTGTAAACCGCTTTCAGCGCAGCCGCATTATACGGGCCTCCCGGACTTTCAGCAATAGTAACCTCTCCGCCCGCTTCCTCAACAGCCTCAATAACAGCATGAAGAAAATCCGGATGTGTCGTTACGGCCTCATCAGGCTTTTTCCTTGAAACAAGGTTTGGTTTAATAACAACCTTATCTCCGGGCTTTACAAATTTATCCATTCCTCCGATAAGAGAAACAGCTTTATCTATGGCATCTCTCGAATCTGCGTATCTTTCGCATTTTACAACCGAAACTTTTTTATTCATAAAAATTACTATAGCCTTTCTACTGACAAATAATACAAAGCAAATATATATTTTTTGCTTATATATTGTTTTATTATATCATCTTTCTTACGTTTTTTCAAGAATAATTAGCAAAAAAACGCAGACTGTCCCACAAAAAGATAATGCGCACAAAAAGCAGCATAATCTATTTGTCCGAAGTCTGCGTTAAAGCAATATTTTTTCGATTATTTATTTAACATTCTGTTTACCGCGCTGATTAGGGCGTAAATTGAAGCTGTGTTGATATTTGCGTCAACGCCTGAGCCCCAATAGATTTTTTCAGTATCGGTCTTTATTCCGATATATGCGGCAGCCTTTGATGATGATGAGCGTTCAAGAGAATGCTCTGTATAGCTGAATATTTCAAATTCCTTATCAAGATATTTTCTGAGTCCGTTGCACAAAGCGTCAAGAGGGCCGTTTCCGTTTCCTGTAATTGTTATAACCTTTGCGTCTGACTCAATGGTTGCGGAAATTGTTGTTGAATTATCCGTATCATGATTTGAGTGATAAAAACGAACCTTAATCGGTGAATCGATATTCAGATAGGTATCCTTAAACGCCTGATGTATCTCATGATTTGTAAGCACAGTGTGCTTAGCGTCTGACATATCGTTTATAATAGCGGCAAATTCAACAAGCATAGCCTTAGGAAGCGTATAGCCGTATTTGTTTTCCATTATGTAGCTTACGCCGCCCTTACCGGACTGGCTGTTAATAAGAATAGGCTCATATTTTCTGCCAATATCTGTAGGGTCGATTGTAAGATACGGATTTGCCCATGTCTTTGAGCCTTCAGACTCATATAAATCCATACTCTTTTTAATTGCGTCCTGATGAGAACCCGAAAATGCGACATATGCCATTTCGCCTGCGTATGGGTGTCTGGGGTGAATAGGCAGACGGTTATATTTTTCAAATACTTCTATTATTTCATCGATATTGTCAATATTAAGCTCCGGATCAACACCCTGACAGAACATATTAAGCGCAACAGTAATAACATCTGTATTACCTGTGCGTTCACCGTTACCGAACAGAGTTCCCTCAACTCTGTCAGCGCCTGCAAGCAGACCAAGCTCCGTTGAACCAACGCCCGTACCGCGGTCATTGTGCGCATGAAGACTTATGATAAGATTTTCACGGTTATTCAGATTTTTACACATATATTCAATCTGGTCAGCGTATACGTTTGCAGTAGCAACCTCTATTGTTGAAGGCAGGTTTATTATTACCTTTCTTTCCGGAGTAGGCTTTAAAACATCAAGAACTGCGTTTGTAACCTCAACCGCGTATTCCGGCTCTGTGCAGGTGAAGCTTTCCGGTGAATATTCATAACGGATATTTCCATCAAGCTGACCTTCAACAAGACTGACCACAAGCTTTGCGCCCTCAATGGCAAGCTGCTTTATATCCTCCTTGTCCTTATGGAACACAACCTTTCTTTGCAGCGTTGACGTTGAATTGTATAAATGCACAATTGCATTCTTTGCGCCCCTCAGCGATTCTATAGTCTTTTTGATAATATGCTCACGAGCCTGAGTAAGCACCTGAATTGTAACATCATCAGGTATAATGTTCTCGTCAATAAGACGGCGCACAAAATCAAACTCGGTTGATGAAGCTGCCGGGAAGCCCACTTCTATTTCCTTGAAACCCAATTTTACAAGATACTTAAAAAATTCAATTTTTTCATCGATTGTCATCGGCGAATACAATGCCTGATTACCGTCGCGAAGGTCAACACTGCACCATATGGGTGCGTGTGTAATTTGTTTGTCCGGCCATTCACGGTTTTTTATCGGAATCGGATGATACATTCTTTTATATTTTTTATAGTTCATAGTGCTTGCCTCCTATGTATAAATTTACTTATCTAATCTACAAAAAAAGCTGAGTCACAATGTGACCCAGCGTAAATTTCTGATTTAACAACAGAAAAACAAAACTGAAGACCACATTGTCAATTCAGCTTAGGAGGAGGTTATTCAATGTTTCAATAGATGTATATTTCATAACAATTACCTCATTTCTGTATTCATTATTCTACAATAAAAGTATGAATCTGTCAATACTTTTTTTTAATTTTTATAATATAGATTGTTTTTCGTTAAATTCTATGTTATTATATTATTTATACATAAAATTTCAGAAAGGTTTTGATTGTATGGAAAACAAACTTGGATATGAGCCTATCAGCAGGCTTCTTTTTAAAATGGCTGTGCCGACAGTTCTTGCCCAGCTTGTAAATCTGCTGTACAATATTATAGACAGAATTTATGTTGGAAGAATTCCCGAAACAGGTTCGCTATCTCTTGCCGGATTGGGAGTTACCTTTCCGATAATAATGCTGATTTCGGCATTTGCCATGCTTGCCGGAATGGGAGCCTCAAGAGCCGCAATAGCCATGGGAAAGGGCGATAATGAAAGCGCCGAACAATATCTTGGAAATTCCACCGCCCTGCTTATAATTTTTGCTGTATTACTCGGCAGCATATTTTTTATTGCCCGCGATAAGCTGCTTCTGCTCTTCGGAGCGAGCGAAAACACACTGCCGTATGCTTCCTCATATATAAGCATTTATCTTATAGGTACTATTTTTGTTCAGATAGCCTTAGGTCTTAATATGTTTATTACAAATCAAGGCTTTACAAAAATCAGTATGATAACAATTTGTATAGGCGCGGTTTTAAATATTATTCTTGATCCTGTTTTTATATACGCCTTCGGTATGGGTGTAAACGGCGCTGCTCTTGCTACTATCATTTCACAGGCAGTTTCGGCAATATGGGTTATAAAATTCCTCACAGGCAAAAAGACTATTCTTAAAATCCGTCTTAAAAATCTGAGGCTGCGCAAAAAAACTGTTGTGTCTATTATATCGCTGGGAATTTCTCCTTTTATTATGCAGGCAACTGAATGTCTTATTCAGCTTACATTTAACAACGGAATGCTCAAATACGGAAACGATTTATATGTAGCGTTAATGTCGGTGTTGTTCAGCCTTATGCAGCTTATATGGCTTCCGCTTTCAGGATTCTCACAGGGCGCACAGCCTATTATAGGCTATAACTACGGCGCAAAGAAATTTGACCGTGTGAAAAGCGCTTTTACACTGCAATTTAAAATAAGTCTTGGTTTTTCATTGCTTACTACTCTTGCGGTGATTTTATTCCCGAAGGTATTTGTAGGAATGTTTACAAACGACCCTGAATTGCTTAATATAGGAATTAACACAACACGCCTTTTCCTTGCCGGAATGACGCTTATGGGAGCGCAAAGTGCCTGTCAGCAGACCTTTCTTGCGCTTGGCGAGGCAAAAATATCATTGTTCCTTGCTTGTCTTAGAAAAATAATTCTGCTTATTCCTCTCGCGCTTATTCTGCCGAAAATTAACAATCTGGGCGTATGGGGCTTGCTTCTCGCTGAGGCAGTAAGCGATGTACTTGCGGCTTCAACTACAACGATAATGTTTTATTTCAAAAGTAAGAAGCTTTTTAAGTAAAAAAACGCAGACAGTAGACAAATTATTGTTTAGCGGTGCAAAAATTATTTTGCTTAATAATTTTTGTAATTTATTATTTATGTACTTTTGTACGTACAAAAGTACCAAAAAACGCTGGGGAGAGAGGGCGCTCCTTGCAACCGTTGGTTGCTGCGCTCGCTTATC
>JALEPO010000098.1 GCA_022768695.1 Clostridia bacterium | reverse complement strand
TACCATCAAATGTACCTTTACCCGCAAGATATGCAAGACCACGCTCATACCATGTACCGGCATGCTTTGCTATATTATCTGTTACAGGATATTCATCATTCTTTGTAGCATACTTCTGATCAATTAATCTCATAATCATTGAAGCAACCTGTTCTCTTGTAACAGCGTCGTCCGGAGCCATCTGAACCTCTGCAACCCACTTGCCGCCGATTACGTTGCCTTCTTCATCAGTTACATCTACTCTATGGATAGCAGGTTCATAACCGAATATGTATGCATATTCGACACCGTTAAGATCAATCGGCTTATCCGATGGAACAGGTTCGTTTGTTGGCGTCGGAGTTGGTTTTGCCTCCTCGGGAATATCCTCAGGGTTGTCAGGAACAACAATTTCAACTTCTTTCTGCGTTTCAAGGTCAATTATACGACCGTCAATATGCCAGCTTGAATCGCCGTTCTCCCATTTCAGAACATACCACTCGGATTTGTAGTTTTCGGTAGTAAGATCTGACCAGTTGATAACGTTTCCTGTATTTGATTTAATATATCCCTTAGTTGAGAATTTCTCAATTACATTGTTTAAAACAACGGAATCATCGGGGACTTGTGTAAGATAAGCGCAAATATCGTCTTCAGAAACGGTGTTTCCTATAGCTAATGAAAAATTGTTTTTCTGTTTTTCCCGAAGCTCAGACGTTGCAACTATATCGGTGAAGTATAGCTTTTTTTGTGATTTGACATTATCTTCTGTATCCATGCGTTCGCCGTTTACTTGAATGTAAAAGCTTACATTTGTGTGCGTGATGTAGCCGTCAGAATCTAAATATTTTTCTTCTGCGGCACATACTGTAGCTGCTGCGGTAAGCATCATACAGACCGACATAAGTAGGGCAAAAAATTTTTTCATACTAATCATCCTCTCTTTTTCGAACTGCAGCCAGACTATCGTGGTCTTATAGAAAAACTTTAGACTCTTAGCTTTGCGTCCCTGCTTTTCAGCAGGTTTGCCCTTATTCACATCTTATATAATTTACTATATCACTATAATATGAAATAGTCAATATATTTGGTAAATAAAAACGGCAGACAGACTGATTTTTACGCTTAAAGATTTTACGATTTTGTTTATACCTTTAAAAGATTATGTAATATGTTTCGGTATTTTTTGTGTTGAATTTATTGAATGATTATTGTATAATACTTTTATAACTAAAGGCGCTGCGAGTAAATTAAGTTGAGAAAGGCATAAATTATGAACGTGCATAATATTCCGCCGGTATATGACGAAAATTCATGTATTTTAATATTGGGCAGCTTTCCCTCGGTTAAGTCAAGAGAAATGCAGTTTTTTTACGGTCATCCCCAAAACCGTTTCTGGAAGGTGCTTTCATCTGTGCTTGGCAGTGAATGTCCTGTAACTGTTGAGGAAAAAAAACAGTTTTTACTGTCAAATAAAATAGCGGTGTGGGACATTATAAAAAGCTGCGAAATAACAGGCTCCTCTGACAGCTCAATTAAAAACGCCGAGCCAAATGATTTTACGGAAATATTTAAAGCCGCAGATATTAAAGCCGTTTTTGCCAATGGTGCCACGGCGTATAAGCTATGTAAAAAATATCATGAATTTGACGTAATAAAGCTTCCGTCAACCAGTCCGGCAAACGCCGCATTTTCATTGGAGCGGCTTATTGGAGCGTGGTCGGTTATTTTAGAATATTTATAATTTTGCTGCAATTGAATTTTATTGTATGCTAAAGCAATATATAACAGTTGATTTTTCACTAACTAAATAATTACAAAGGAGACCAACTATGATACAGGATATTATACCGCATATTTTTCATAATGAGTTTGACAATCCAAAGGCGGCAGATGAGGACATACTTTTATCATATAGCGGTAAAAAAATTCTGATATATGAAAATGACGGAAAAATAGATTTGCCGTATATAACTGAAGTAAAGGCGAATAATCCTCAGTTTCTTTTCAAAATAGACGATAAAAATTATTTTATGGCGGAGGATGTTCCGGAAACAGATAAATACAAGTATAAGGAAACAGCAATTTTAAGATGGGTAAAGCCAATGTGGAAATCCTTTGCGGCGGCTACGGGCGAGCAGCTTTACAGGTGGTACAGTGACCACCGTTATTGCGGCAGATGTGCCTCGGAGCTTTCGCATAGCAAGACGGAGCGCGCTCTTGTGTGCAAGTCATGCGGACATATTATATATCCTGATATTGCTCCGTCGGTTATAGTTGCCGTTACAGACGGCGACAGATTGCTCATGACAAAGTACGCGCACGGCAGCTATAAAAAATATGCGCTTGTTGCCGGTTATAATGAAATAGGCGAGGATATTGAGCATACGGTAATTCGTGAAGTGATGGAGGAGGTAGGACTACGCGTTAAAAATATCCGTTATTATAAAAGCCAGCCATGGATGTTTACGAGCACGCTTCTTATGGGATTTTTCTGTGAGCTTGACGGTTCCGATAAAATAAGTCTTGAGGAGGAGGAGCTTTCTGAGGCGGTATGGTTCAGACGCGAGGAAATTCCGGTGAACGATTCCTCGTTTAGTTTGACAAATGAGATGATAGAGCTGTTTCGCAGAGGTGAGCATCAATGGTAAATATTTTAATGAGTAATATGTCGCTTGATAAAAAATGGAGCAGAATACCTTTGATAAAATATATCAAGCCTGACAGCGCCGTTACAATTATCGGCTTTCAGTTTTATGACGAGGAGATTAATTCGGCAGAGCAATGGGACGAATTTTATGATAAGCAAAAGGGTGCTTTTTATCAATACCTTGTTGAACCTCTTGTGTTTTTCGGAGTAATGCCCAAAAGTGTAAAATGGATAAATTATTTTAAGGATACTCATAATTCGGCAGTACACAAAATTAAAAATTCAGACGTGCTGATATTTACCGATGGATTGCCGGCTCGGATGATGCAAATATTATATAATCTTGATATTGCCGATGAAATCAGAAAATATAAAGGCGTTGTTATAGGCTATGGCTCGGGGGCGGTTATACAGCTTTCGGATTATCAGATTGAGCCGTGCCGTTTCTGGGATTTTGGATATTTTCACGGTCTTGGTCTTGTGGATAATATCGGCATAGAAATCCATGTTGAGGAATGTGATATGGAAAATACAAGTATAAAGAAATTTATTGCTGAAAAGAAAAAGCCGCTTTATGCAATATGTGACGACGGCGCGGTTATTGTAGATAACGGTGAGGTGTCCATAATAGGCGACGTGTTTGTTAAAGAACAAAAAAGTGATTAAGCGTAAAATAACGGCGCTTAATCACTTTTAAAATTTAAAGCAAATCTTTCATTGCGGTAAATGAGGCTTCGATAGTTTTATCAAGATCGTTTTTTGTATGCGCGGCAGACAGGAAAACAGCCTCAAATTGCGACGGCGCAAGATAAATTCCGCAGCGAAGCATAGCTTTAAAATATTTTTTGAATTTTTCCGTATCAGAGGAGCAAGCAGTATTAAAATCCGTTACACGCTCCTTGGTAAAGAATATGCTCATCATTGAGCCAACACGGTTTAAGCATATATCAATACCGGCGGCAGAGGCGGCATCCTTAAAGCCGTTTTCAAGATATGAGCCTTTTTCTTCAAGCTCCGTATAAATCTGAGGATTGTCAAGCAGATAGGTAAGCTGTGCAAGACCTGCCGCCATTGCAAGCGGATTTCCCGAAAGAGTTCCTGCCTGATAAACAGGACCTGTCGGTGAAATAAACTCCATAATCTCACGCTTTCCGCCGTAGGCGCCGACCGGCAGACCGCCGCCTATAATTTTACCAAAGGTTATTATATCAGGCGAGATTTTAAAAAGTCCTGACGCGCCGTTTTGGGAAACACGAAACCCTGTCATAACCTCGTCAACTATAAATATACTTTTATTTTTTCTTGTAAGCTCCTGAATTTTAAGTAAAAATCCGTCCTTGGGAGGGACAACACCCATATTTCCGGCTATAGGCTCTATTATAACCGCGGCTATATCCTTACCGAATTTTTCAAAAGCATTTTCAATCGCTTCAAAATCGTTGTAGGGAAGAACAAGCGTGTATTTTGCAAGCTCTTCAACTACGCCCGCTGAGGAGGCGCTTCCGAATGTGAGAGCGCCCGAGCCTGCTTTTATCAGCAGTGAATCGCTGTGCCCGTGATAGCAGCCTTCAAATTTTATAATTATTTTTCTGCCCGTATATCCTCTTGCAAGACGTATTGCCGACATTGTTGCTTCTGTTCCCGAATTTACCATTCGCACAACATCAATATTCGCCATACGGCATATACATTCGGCAAGCTTGGTTTCTTTTATGCACGGAGCGCCGAACGAGGTTGATGAAAGAGCTGTTTCACGCACTGCTTCAACTACAGGAGGAAAGGCATGACCTAAAAGCATAGGTCCCCATGAACCAACATAGTCGATATATTCATTGCCGTCTATATCGTAAATTTTGCTGCCATTTGCTTTTTCTATAAACAGCGGATAGGTTCCCACATTTGCAAATGCTCTCACAGGTGAGTTCACTCCGCCGGGAATATATTTCTTTGCTTCTTCAAATGCTTCCTTGCTTTTTAATGTATTCATAAAATTGCCGCCTTTCAGTATTACTGAATAATTTCAAGTGTTTCAGCCTTTCCGTATTTTGTAAAAACTGTTGTGTCATTTATTTTTTCTGTTTCCCAGCCCTCGCAGGAGGTGCGTGCGACGCCCTCAACCTTAACCTGCATCATTCCGCCTTCAAGAAATTCAATTTTGGCTATATTTGATTCTTTTTTAATTTTCGCCGGAATATTTACGCTTTTTATATGTATGGAATAAGGCATATCGCCTATAGTGAGTCTTGCCGGACGGTCGAGAGATACATAAAACGCGTCATTTAGCTTGTACCACACATTTGCGTCAGCCTTAAAGCTGTCTGTATATGTGCTGTCCGAGAATATTACCTTCACGCCCACAGAATTCTGATAATTTTTGTTATAAAGAAGCGGTTTTATAAATGACGCTTCTCTCGCCTGAATTTTAAGCTCGCCTTTTTCCCATTTTGCCGCAACATGAGTGTTGTATGCGGCGGCAACCGCCTTTGCCATCTGATCCTCGCCTACAAATGAATATTCATAGGCTTCAACAAATCTGTTGACCTTTTTCATTTGCTCCTCCTGCTCATCGGGATCGTTGTATATATAATCACAGTGGTCGTACAGGAGAACGGGAACCTCATATTTTGCGCTGAGGTATGTATATTCATTGTTGCCGTAAGGCAGATTTGACGGCTGAAGCATTAACATTCCGTCCTTGACGCTGCTTATAAGATAAAACGGAATGTTGATTGAATTTTCTGCGCTTACCTGCGGAACGGCAAGACTGTTTGGAGTCTGTGAGCCGCTGTTCCAGTAAAGTCCGGAATTAAGCTCGTTTAAATACGTTCCGTTATAGCCGGACATATTATCGAAATTTGCATCATAGCCAACCTTGGAGGTAAACCATGTATGCTGATTTACACCGACGCCCTCCCATTTAAGACCGTATTCCTCAAATGCTGCCTTCTGCATACTAAGCTCGTACTGCTCATGGTTTGTATCGGCAAATTCATGCGTCATCATGTGCGCGCCGATGTAGATGTTATTTTCTTTGCAGTATTCAATCTGTTCCATAAGCTCTTCTCTGCATGGGAAGTATTCGCTGTCGATAGGGACTGCCATACCGTATTCAAGCTGACCGCAGATTAAATCCATCATGCCGTCATTGTTCATATCGTAAAATCTCGGAACACAATTGCCGCCGAATTTCAGGTGATTATTATGGCGGTAGTTCCATTCACTGCCGTCAATATATCCGTCAAAATAGTATTCGCCGTTTTCGTTTGACGTGAATTTTGCAACATAGCCCTCAAATACGCCGGCATAAAGCTCGTTTATTCCGTCATTGTCAGTGTCGGCAATGCACGGCGCGCATCGGCTCTGCTGCGTGTCAACAGAAACCGGCGGTGAAAAGCTGATTATTCCATTAATGTAAATATCGCCGGGATTACCGTAATATATACGCATCTCGCCGTTTCTTGAACCGACCGCCATATCGATTTTTCCGTCATTATTCAAATCACCCATGTCAATAATACAGTCGGTAAGTCCTGTTTGTATTTCGCCAAGATAAGAAAATGCAAGTCCTGTTTCGTGCCGGTAGCAATAAACCGAGCCGTTTTCACTTCCGGTAAACAGCTCATAGATACCGTCACCGTTTACGTCCATTATTACGGGCGAGGAATAGCTGCCCGTATTTACAGGATTTCCGCTTGTGTCGGTAATGTATGTTGCCGGACCGACCTCATAGTTTGTTTTCATACCTGCGCCGCTGTAAAAATATATATAACCGTCAGCGCTTCCGCAGAATAAATCCATTTTTCCGTCATTGTTAAAGTCAATTGGATACGGCGCGGCGCGCTTTATGTATTCCGGCAAATCCGTAAAGAAGCTTTCCGTTTCGGTATAGCTGTCAAGCGTCAGCCAGCGATTCATGGTGACAAAATGATTTCCCGTAGCATACATATTTTCATATGAATCCATTGAATATCCGTGTTCATCCTGTAGAATGTATGTCACGCTTTCCGCTCTTTCAAACCATACAAAGGGACTTCTTATAAGAGTATATGACGGAAACTGATGATATTTACGGCAGGTTTCATCAAATGAAACCGCCGACTTGTTTTTAATTCCGGTTATATCCTCATAATGCAGCTCCCATGCAATGTTGCGTGTTCCGAACGAGCCGAGAACTCTCTCAACCGCATAGTTATATTTTTTCAATGAAATAAATTCCGCAAAATAGCTTCGCATAAGAATATTTGCGCCTATTGTTGAGGCCGCCATATATTCTCCCGTATCTCTGGGTGACAGATTATTTACGGAAAAAATATTCGGCAGCAGCGGATTTGTCAGAAAAACGTAGCCTGTTCCGTATTTATTTAAGGTATAAAGACCTGTTTCTCCCTGACCGGCTATAACCTGCGCGGTAGAGGGGACTATTCCGCATCCGTAGTCCATGGCTGAAAGAACGTCAAAATTCTTATAATCCTTATACAGGCTTATGAAATCATATATAAGCTCCTGAATTTTTTTTATATCGTTATCGATATTTTGCGGATATACAAGCTCAGTGGGACAGCCGTTTACATTTTCTATACGCTCAGCGCCCATAAATTCAAGACTGAAGGAGCGGCAAAGCTCATTGTCAAGAAATACGCTTCCGCCGTTGTAAACATATGATTCAATTTCGCCGGTGTTAAAGCCCTCCGCACCTGCCGCGCTTTTATCAATATAAATCAGGTCGTATTCCGATAAGTCAACATCCATAGCCGGACTTATCATTTCTGTTTCAAGCGTGGCGAGCATAGAGCTTTGAAGCTGATTATACGCATTGCTGCCGTCCCTGATACATTCATCGCTGCACAGAAACGCGGCGTTGATTATATCGGGATTGTCAATTTTTTCTTCAATTATTCCGCATGAGCTTAGCATAAGCAGCATTGCGGCGATTAAGCTGATAAATATTTTTTTCATTATTTAAAAACCCTCGTAAATAAAAGTTCCGTTTCCGGTAAAAAAAATGCAAATCAAAATAAACATGATTAAATAAATCAGGAATATTCCGATATTTTTTAATAGCTTTCTAACCATTGATCCAACCTTTCCGTAAACCGCGGCGCGCCTATATCATAATTTAGATGTCCCGAATCATAGAAATATTCGGGCGGAATTTCCGTTTCAAGATCGAGCACGGAAATATTATATTTTACAAAAACATCATTCGCGCGCTGCTTTACATTTTTAAGAAGTATAGGCATTTCATATTTAGTGTTCCACGGCATCCATACCGCTCTTACGCGAATTCCCTTTTTATTGCAGTATTTTATGACCTTTTCCAGCGCCTCTATATTTTCAGAAAACGCGTCAAGCGGCAGATTAAAATACTCCTCCTCATATTCCTCAAGCTTTGCAAGCATTGCCTTTTCGGCAATCATACCGTGATAAACTGCTTTTTCCTGTTCGGCATATTTGTAGGGGAGAGGATTTTCGCCGTTTAAAAGCTTTGAAAATCCGTCAGAAATAATCGGATAAAAACGGTCGCGCTCAAAATAAGCATAGGGCTGATACCATTTTTTGTGCCAGATATATGTAGGGTTTGTTTCAAAATCATCATATAAAGTCAGATAGTTAAGCCCTATCACAAGCTCGCTTCCGATATTTATATGATTTTTTCTTATCATGTCCCACAAATCGGTGACTACACCGTAATCAAGTCCGAGATTGATAAAACCTGACGTGCTTTTTTCCTCCATAAATCCCGAAATAACAACGGAATTTCCAAAAAAGACCTTATCCCATACACGCTCGGGATGCTTGCACTGAGTAATTTCAAAATCATTTTTTACAAAGTAGTCGCTCTTAGCTATGAAATTGTTATATGTTAAAATCAAATCTGCCGCTGCAATAAAAAGAACAAAAATTATTACAAACAGATTATTTTTTATAAATTTCATCTGATTAAGCCTTTCATTATTTCAATAAACTGTTCCGGAGTTACGGTAAAGAGCAGCGTGTTAAAAGCAAATGCAAAATTCACTATAAAGCACCGCAGCACATAAATTGGTTTTTTCATTTTGCGTTTATCCGCCTTGGTAAGTCCGAAAAGATTTTCCAGTCCCATACACAAGCCGTTGTACACTCCGCCTATAACATATGGGATAGTAAACCCGTGCCACATTTCCATAATAAACATTATTGCAAAGCCTATGCCCGCCGAGGCAAATCTGCCGAGCTTTTTTCCGTTAAGCACTACAAAGATGTGTTCACGCACCCAGTCGCTCAGCGTTATGTGCCAGTTACGCCAAAACTGTGTAAACGATGCCGCTGACCACGGCTTGCGGAAATTTTCGGGTACTGTATATCCCATAACGCTGCCTGTCGCAATTGCAATATCACTGTAGCCGGATAAATCCAGAAACAGAGTAACATAGCTTAGAACAATAATTGCAATACTAATGTACCAATGCTTTTCGAGTGATACAAGGTGATTAAACACTGTCATTATAAAATACAGCACAACCATTTTTTTGAACATTCCGCGTATAAAGCGTTTTGCGCACTTCAAGAAAAGCTCTCCCGTAAGCGGAACCGGATTTTTAAATACGGTTGAAAAGTCGCGGTATCTGAATATAGGTCCCGACGTAAAGGTGGGGAAGAAGAGCATATAATTTGCGTATATAAGGAGCGGAATAGTCATATTTGTATAGTATACAAAATAAAGTGTATCTATGGCCTTAAGCATATGATACGCAATTCCTATAAATACGATTATTACAGGCAGTTTTGGGAAAAATTCCGTCATTCTTCCGTACAAAAACGGGATTGTACACAGAATACAGAAAACCACAAACCAAAATTTCTTTGTTTTTTTCAGCGGCTTTAAAACACGCACCAGTATATAGGTGAGAATTGTATAGCCTATAGAAAATACCGCAAGCTGCCATGAAACATAGCATAAAATTGCAATATCAAAAATCAGAAGAAAGCTTCTTCCTAAATCTTTTTTCAGCTTCCGGCGCGAAAACCACGAAATAATCATCATAAGTCCGCAGGATATAAGCAGCCGGAGCAGTATATCAGCCTGTAAATACCACATCAGATTTTTTTCTCTACCACAGCCGCAATTTCATTTACGGTATTCATAGGATACAGTGTAATATCACGCTGTGTTATTTTAATATTGTATGTTTCCTCGACAAAGTGGATAATTTCAACCGCGCCGAAGGAATCAACAAATCCTTCATTGAACATATGCACGTCGTTTGTAAAATCCGGATCGTCCCCGATTTCAAACTTATCTCTTATAAATTCGTTTAAAGCTTCTCTGATACTCATGATAAAAATTCCTTTCTTAAATATACTCTGTCTATTTTACCGCTTGCCGTATGCGGAAATTCTTTCATTGCCATTATTTTTGACGGCGTCATATATGACGGGATATACTGCTTTAACAAAAGCTTGAATTTTCTCTCCTTAATTTCCTCCGAGGTTTCAAGCAGAAGTATAATCTCCTGATTTTTTTCATCAAACATTGCGCAGGAGTTTCGTATTCCGTCTATTGCCGAGGCAGCGCTTTCTATATCGCCAAGCTCTATTCTGTTGCCGCGCAGCTTAATCTGACTGTCGCGTCTGCCGAGAAAAATAATATTTCCTTCGTCATTGAGATACACTAAATCACCTGTGCGATAAATTGTTTCGTCATATTTTTTGTTAAGCGGATTTTGCACAAATACCTTTTCCGTAAGCTCCGGAGCGTTCCAGTAGCCCAACGCAATTGCGCTGCCTGAAAGGCAAAGCTCACCCTGTTCACCGATTTTACATTCCTCATTTTTTTCGTTCAGAATAAGAGCGCGCATATTTGCGCACGGCTTTCCTATAGGAAGTGTTTCGTGATTTTCGTATTCACGGTCTACAATATAATACGTTGCAATGTCCGTTGCTTCTGTAGGACCGTACATATTTACATATGTGCAGTCAGGGAGAGATTTCCGCCATACATTAAGCTGCTTGTTAGGCATAACCTCACCGGCAAAAAGAATAAGCTTCATATGCGGCAGCTTTAAAATACCGCTGTCCGCCGCGCTTATCATAACAGTCGGCACCCAAAAGATAACCGATATTTCCGACTGCTTAAGAAATTCCATAAGCTTTTCGGGATACATAAAAAGTATCTCGGGAATTATAACTGTTTTTGCGCCGGTAAGCATAGGAACAAACATATCAAAAACAGAATTATCAAAATGGAATGCTGACTGCATTCCGATTATGCTGCCGCTGTCCACAGGGAAGGTATCAATAATCCAGTTGATGTAGTCAATAACGCCGCGGTGAGTTATCGTAACACCCTTAGGAGCTCCGGTAGAGCCTGAGGTGTACATTATATATGCCGGATCAAGATCGCATATATGCGATACGGATTTTTCAATAGGAGCGGTATCGTAATTTGTATTTATAATTTCATCGTAAATTATAATTTCAGTATCAATATTTAGATTTTTAAGATTTTCAGCTCCGCCGATATCCGTTATAATTGCCGCGGGCTTGAGATTTTCGGCTGTTTTTTCAAGTCTGTTTATCGGAATGAGATAATCAACAGGCACATACGGCGATGACGCATATGCAATGCCCATAAAGCTTACTATTGATTTAATACTCTTTTCCATATATACCATTATTGGCTTTGTTCTGCCTGTTTGAGTTTTGTTAAGCAGCGCGGCGGCTATCGTTTGTGATTTGTTTTTAAGACAGGCAAATGTAATTTCTCCGTCCTTGTCGGAAAAAGCTGTTCTTTGTCCGAAATTCGCCGCTGCATATTCAAGAAGGTCGGTTATGCTGTTCATGATTTTTCCTCCAGAGATTTTTTCAGAGTGACACGGTCGATTTTATCGTTTGCCGTATGCGGGAATTTGTCCATTACAACAAGCTTTCCGGGCAGCATATACTGCGGAATAAATTTCTTAAGCTCAAGATTAACCTTTCTTAAAATAAGCGCTTCACAGCTTTCTGTAAAAAGCACTATTTTCTGCGATTTATCGTCATAAACCGCGCAGGCGCCTTTAATTCCGCCCACGCACATCGCCGCGTTTTCTATTTCACCAAGCTCTATTCTGTTGCCTTTTACCTTAACCTGATTATCCTTTCTTCCAAGGAAAATAATAAGTCCTTCATCGTTTATATATGCAAGGTCGCCCGTGCGGTATATACGCTCGCCGTAATACGGATTTGCCGGATTTTGCACAAATGCTTTTCTTGTAAGCTCCGGCGCATTCCAGTATCCTAATGATACGCCCGTGCCGATAACACACAGCTCGCCCTGTTCGTTTGGCTGAGCGATTTTGTTTTCTTCGTTAAGAATGATAATTCTCATATTTTCACACGCTTTGCCGATAGGCAAAGGATCGCTGTCGGCAAATTCACGGTCTACTATGTAATATGTGCATACGTCTGAAATTTCCGTAGGACCGTACAGATTTGCGTACAGACAGTGCGGCTGATTTTTTCTCCAGATATTAAGCTGAGTATTCGGCATAACCTCTCCGCAGAATACTACATTTTTAAGCTCCGGCAGGTCGATTTCCGATAAAACACCTGAATTTGCAACATTTATCATAACCGTCGGAACCCAGAAAATAGTTGTTATGTGATTGTCACGCACAAATTCGGGAAGCTTCGACGGAAACATGAAAAGCTTTTCGGGAATTATAGTCATTTCCGCGCCTGTCAGCAGCATTGAATAAATATCAAAAATTGAATTATCAAAGTAAAACGGCGCCTGATTTCCCAAAATAGATTTTTCGTTAATATCAAAAGTTTTCGAAACCCACATTGCATAGTCAATTACACCTCTGTGCGGCACCGTAACACCCTTGGGGGTTCCGGTTGAACCGGAGGTAAACATTATATAAATAGGGTCTGTGTCTATAACATTTGACAGCTTTTTTTCAATGGAAGCATCATCTATATCTGTTTTAACCGCCTCGTCATAAACATGAATATGCATTGACGGCGGAATTGTCAGTGACTTGATAACATCAAGTCCGGTTATATCCGTTATAATATGACCGTAACCGTCAAGACTGTCAATAATTTTCTGTATTCTTACAGGCGGCATATCATATGCTGTCGGAACGTACGGATTGCCGGAATACATCGCGCCCATAAAAGAAGCAATGCATTTTGCACTTTTTGGAAGATACACCATAACGGGAGATAAATCATTATTTTGTGCATTAATAAGCGATGAGGCAATTGCTTTTCCCTTTAATTGAAGCGAGGAAAAGGTCATTTTACCCCACTCGTCCGATACGGCGGTTTTTGAACCGAATTTTTCAGCGGCTTTATCTAAAAGACGCACTGCGCTGTTAAGCTGTAGCATACAATCATTCCCCTCAGGTGACTAAATTAATTTCATTATAACATATTGATAATTAGTGTCAATAAATGAAAAATAAATAAAATACGGCTGTTACAGATATGTAACAGCATTGAAATTAAAAAAGATTTTTATATAAAAACAGGACTGCAGCAAACTCAAAAATCGTTTGCCGCAGTCCATAAGTACGCGGTGATTTAAATTAACATTCTTTATCCCATAACAGGTGATAAAATTCTGAATAATCTGTTTTATTTTCCTTAATATATTCAATAGCTGAACGAGGATGAAGATTTAAAATACCTGTAAGCAAATACGGAACGTCGTAGCCCCATACAAGACCTTCATTTTTAAGCTTAAGCATTTCATCCTGAACAAATTTTAATACAGGGTTTATCTTATACTTCGGATTTTTCAAAAATCCCATAAGAGCTTCCATCGCGCAGTTTCCCGCTCCTCTGCCCATTCCGCTCATAGTAGCGTCAAGCATACTTACGCCTTGGGCGGTTGCCTCTATTGTGTTTGCAAAGGCGAGCTGTTGATTGTTGTGCGCGTGAATACCGATTTTTTTGTTGTATTTAGCGCCGATTTCCGTATACATTTCAGCAAGTTCACGAATTTGCTCAGGAAACATTGAGCCGTAGCTGTCAACAATATAAATCATGTCAACACCGTTGCTGTTTCCGATAAGCTCAAGCGCCTGCATTATATCCTTGTCGTTCGAGGTTGAAACTGCCATAATGTTGATACTTGTTTCATATCCCTTTGATTTGCAGTATTCTGCCATGTCGATAGCTGCGGGAATAGTGTTGATATATGTAGCAACACGAATAAGATCGATTACGCTTTCGCTTCTGTCAAGAATATCATGCTCAAGATCTGTTCTGCCAACGTCCGCCATAACGGAAATCTTCATGTCGGTATTGTTATCCCCGACAATACTTCTGATATCTTCCTCATCGCAGAATTTCCATTTTCCGAATTTGTTTACATCAAACAGCTCCTTTGAAGCCTTGTAACCAAACTCCATGTAATCTACTCCTGCTTTTACATTTGCCTGATAAAGCTTTTTAACAAACTCATCAGTGAAATAAAAGTTGTTTACCAATCCGCCGTCACGAATTGTTGCGTCCAAGACCTTAATGTCAGGTCTGTAAGACAATAATGTTCCTTTCTGTGGTGCCATTATTTTTTCCTCCTACCATACTACAATTTCTACAATACCTTTTGCCTCATGCAAAAAGTATATATATTTTAACAGATTTCTCTGAAAAAATCAATACCTGATTAAGAATTTTTATTTTGTCCCAGCGGTTTTATAACTTTTTTATACATATGTATAAAGAATATAACCGATACGGTAATTGAAACAATTTCCGCAATCGGGAAGGACCACCATACAAGATTTACATCGCCCAGCTTTGAGAGCAGATACGCAGCCGGCAAAAGCGCCAGAAGCTGTCTTGCAAATGAGATAAGCATACTTAAAATACCGTTGCCCAATGCCTGAAAGGTCGATGAAAACACGATAGCAATACCTGCAAAGATAAAGCTCAGGCTTATTATACGCAGTGCCGGAACACCGATTGACAGCATATGCTCCGACGCGTCAAACAGCAGAAGCATTTTATCCGGTAACAGCTGAATAAGCGTCAGTCCGACAAGCATTATGGCAACTGCGTAGAAAACACCTAATTTGATTGTTTTAAGAAGCCTGTCCTTTTTTTCCGCGCCGTAATTATATGAGATAATCGGTACCATACCGTTGTTAAGTCCAAATACCGGCATAAATACAAAGCTCTGAAGCTTGAAGTATACGCCGAATACAGCAACGGCGGTTGATGAAAATACAATCAGGATTTTATTCATGCCAAAGGTCATAACAGAGCCTATTGCCGCCATAATCATTGATGGTATTCCGACAGACAGAATTGTTCGTATAAACTTGAAATCCGGCTTTAGAATTTTATTGAATTCTATATTTATTTCATGGTTTTTCTTTATATTTAATATAAACGCAAAAACACCGGCACAAATCTGACCTATTACTGTCGCAATTGCAGCACCTGCAATTCCCAGCTTAGGAAAGCCTAAAAGTCCGAAAATCATAATTGGGTCAAGAATAATGTTGATTACCGCTCCTGAAATCTGCGTAAACATTGTGTAAAGCGTTTTTCCCGTTGATTGCAGCAGACGCTCAAACGTAAACTGTCCGAAAATACCGAATGAAAAAATCAGTATAATTGAAAGATATTCCACACCCATTTCGGTGATGTTTTCCGGAGCTGACTGCGCAACGTAAAACGTGCGGACAATAGTAAGTCCCAAAATCAGAAATATTATATATCCGACAGCTTCAAGGAAAATACCGTTGGTTGCCGCCTTATTAACCGCCTTCATGTTTTTCTGTCCCAATGAACGCGATAAAACAGCGTTTATACCTACGCCCAGACCTGAGGCGACAGCAATCATAAGGTTCTGCATCGGAAACGCAAGCGATACAGCCGTAAGCGCGTCTTCTGACAGCTTTGCCACGAATATACTGTCAACAACGTTGTAAAGTGCCTGTACAAGCATAGAAATTATCATCGGCAGCGCCATTGAAATCAAAAGCTTGTTCACGGGCATTACGCCCATTTTATTTTCTTCCATATTAAAAAAACTCCTCTCTTTATAATGTGTAAAACTTATTATATATCAAAAAAATTTTTAAATCAAGTCATAATTCAGAAGTTTTTTTTGTTGACATAAATAGAAATTTAATATAAAATATTCAACTAAGAGGTGATAATTGTGGCAAAAAAAGAACAGCCTATGAAAATGGGATATTTGCTCAAACGCTTTATTCCATATTTTAAAAAGTACAAAGGAATACTAATTCTCGATTTACTTTGCGCGTCGCTTACAACTGTGTGCGAGCTTGTATTTCCTATGCTTGTAAGATACATAACAAATACGGGAATAAATGATATTGCCTCGCTTACAATTGGTCTGATTATAAAAATCGGGTTATTTTATTTGATTTTAAGAATTATTGATGCGGCGGCTAATTTTTATATGGCGAACACAGGTCATATAATGGGCGCAAAAATCGAAACGGATATGCGCCGCGACCTGTTTGCGCACCTGCAAAAGCTTTCCTATTCATATTACAGCGAGCATAAGGTCGGACAGATTATGGCGAGAATTACAAGTGATTTGTTTGATATTACCGAATTTGCGCATCACTGTCCCGAGGAATTTTTTATCTGCGGATTGAAAATAACAGTATCGTTTATTATATTGTGCGGAGTGAATATTCCTCTTACGATTATAATTTTTGCAACGCTTCCTGTTATTATATGTCTGGTTAAGTTTTTCAATGTCCGTATGCGCCGCGCTTTTAAAGCGCAGAGAAATCAGATTGGCGAAATAAATTCACAGGTTGAGGATTCGCTTTTGGGAATACGCGTTGTAAAATCCTTTGCAAATGAAGAAATAGAAAAGGATAAGTTCGAGGACGGCAACAAAAAGTTTCTTGATACTAAAAAGCTTGGATATTTCTACATGGCGGGTTTTCAAACATCTAACCGTTTTTTTGAAGGCGTAATGTATCTTGCGGTAGTGGTTGCCGGTTCTTTATTTATGCTGAAGGGAAAAATCACACCGGCGGACTTTACCGCTTATTTATTGTATGTAAGCACGCTGCTTGCGTCAGTTCGTACAATTATTCAGTTTACCGAACAGTTTCAACGCGGTATGACCGGAATAGAAAGATTTCTTGAAATTATGGACGCTCCGGTTGAAATTAAAGACAAGCCAAACGCAAAGGTTTTATCTGATGTTCAGGGCAATGTTGAATTTAAGAACGTAAGCTTCCGTTATAATGATGATAATACAAATGTGCTTACAAGAATAAATCTGAATATTAAAAAGGGAGACAGCGTTGCGCTTGTGGGACCCTCCGGCGGCGGAAAAACAACTCTATGCAATCTTATTCCGAGATTTTATGATACAACGGAGGGAAGTATTTATATTGACGGCACTGATATTCGTGACGTAACGCTTGCGTCACTCAGAAATTCAATAGGCGTTGTTCAGCAGGAGGTATATTTGTTCTCGGGAACCGTTTATGAGAATATATCCTACGGACTTCCGGGCGCTGACCGTGACGCTGTAATAGAGGCTGCCAAGCGTGCCGGCGCTCATGAATTTATTTCAGCACTGCCGAACGGATATGATACATATGTAGGTGAAAGAGGAGTTAAGCTTTCGGGCGGTCAGAAGCAGAGAATAAGTATTGCGCGTGTATTCCTTAAAAATCCTCCGCTGCTTATTCTCGATGAGGCAACCTCCGCTTTGGATAATGAAAGTGAAAAAATAGTTCAGGATTCGCTTGAGGAGCTTGCAAAAGGAAGAACCGTATTTACAATCGCGCACAGATTAACAACAATACGGAATGCAAACCTTATTCTTGTTCTTACAGAAAACGGCATTGAGGAGCAGGGAACACATGAGGAGCTGCTTGAAAAAAAGGGTATATATTACGGCTTGTACAGTATGTATGCAAATATGTGATGAAAGGTAAAGTTAAAAAAGATGGGACTGTTTAACACAGTACCATCTTTTTTCGGACTCAAAGTCATACACAAAAATATTTCCTACATATTAATATGTATTGCTTAACCTCTCTCAATATTTTTCAAATCATACATATTAAATTCCGGCGCCTCGTAATTTTCTAAATAATCGAGTATACCCTCGTCGGTGTCGAATATCTTGTAAAGCATACGGCAGGCTTCTCTTAAAAAGTTCTTTTCCATTGCTTTTTCAATCATATTAATCATATCGTTATAATAACCGTTTACATTATATATAGCAATCGCTTTGTTGTGACGTCCAAGCTGCTTTAACGTAAGAACCTCAAAAAATTCTTCAAAAGTTCCTATTCCTCCGGGAACAATCAGAAAAGCGTCTGCTTTATCCTCCATAATCCTTTTTCTTTCGCGCATGGAATCAGTTTTTATAAGCTCGGTGCAGTTTTTAAAAATGCGTCCGTCAACACCCATATCATATTCTTCAAAGAATGTAGGAACAACACCTATAATTGTTCCGCCTTTTTCATATGCGCCGCGGGCTGCTGCGCCCATAAGTCCGGAAGCGCCCGCACCGTAAACAAGAGTATGTCCGCGTGATGCAATTTCACGTCCAAGCGCCTCTGTTTCATTAATATAGGATGTATCTATTATGCTGCTTGACGCGCCGAATACACAAATATTCATATATAATTCCTCCTCTATAAACTGAATTAATTTTATTCTATCATATATTATACGATTTGTAAATGAAATTCATTACAGGTAATATAATACTGTAAGCCTTGATGGTAATTATTCTATTCCCAGAGCGTCCTTGGCGAGTCTGTCCGCCATATCGTTATATTTATCGCCTGAATGCCCCTTTACTTTGTTAAAAGATATTTTTACTGATTTTGATATTTCATCATAGAATTTTTTGTATGCAATAGTGCCGGATTTATTTGTTTTCCATGCGCCGGTGCACCATTTTTCTATTCCCTCGTAGTCATAATATATCTCAAGCGATGAAAGATTATTTTCAGCGCAGTATTGCATAGCTTTTTCAGCGCCCTTTATTTCTCCGGCAACGTTTCGCATTGACGCAAGCTCCGGATCGGAAAAGCTTTGTGAGAATGTCAGCTCTTTGCCGTCGTGGAAAATCACCACTCCGTAAGCAAATTGCCGCGTATGTATATTATAGCTTCCGTCAACATATGCAACAACGGTATTCTCCGAAAAATTCGGCTCGTCAAAAAGACTTATTTGTCCGCCGATGTATGATGCCGCGTCGGAATAATTTGAAAAGCTTTTGTATTCCGCTCCCGAATATCCGTTTACTTGCTCCCTGCATTCGTCCCATGTTTCATATATCCCTGTGTGCCTGCCATTTTTTACGGCATAATATTTTTTCATTGCGCGTTTTCCTTTCAGTATTGTAATCCTATTATATAATATGTAG
>JALEPO010000013.1 GCA_022768695.1 Clostridia bacterium | reverse complement strand
TTTCTTGTATTTATATGCCTTTGAACTATACACGAAACTCACCGCTCGACGTACCCTCGTACGCCTTCGGGCAAGGCAAAATGCGGAAAAATCCGCATTTTACTTCGTTTCGTGCATTCTGCATCTAAATTCATTCAGCCCCAAAAGGGGGCGTTGCCTAACGCAACACCCCCCTATTGTCATAAAATCAATCCTCAAAACCATTCGGATGCGTGGACTGCCATCTCCAGCTGTCCTCACACATTTCGGCTATACCGCGTGTAGCTTCCCAGCCAAGCTCAGCCTTTGCCTTTGCAGGGTCTGCGTAACATTCTGCAATATCGCCCGGACGTCTTGGGTCGATTGAATACGGAAGCTCCTTGCCGCAGGCTTTTGAAAATGCCTTTACAATATCAAGAACGCTGTAGCCGTTTCCTGTACCAAGATTATAAATATGAACACCTGCCTTGTCCGAGCAATGGTCAATCGCTTTAACATGACCGATTGCAAGGTCAACAACATGGATATAATCACGCACGCCTGTTCCGTCATGCGTAGGATAATCGTTACCGAATACATGAACCTTTTCAAGCTTGCCTACAGCCACTTGTGCAATATACGGAAGCAAATTATTTGGGATACCCTTAGGGTCCTCGCCCATCATTCCGCTCTTATGAGCGCCGATAGGATTGAAATAACGCAATAATGTTACAGAAAGCTTCGGATTTGCTTTTTGAGCGTCTGTCATAATTCTTTCGATAAACAGCTTTGTTGTACCGTACGGATTTGTTGTAAGAATCTTATCGCCCTTGTTATCTGATTCAACAATAGGAACTCTTTCAGGATCGCCGTAAACAGTAGCTGATGAAGAAAATACAATATTATTACAGTCATACTTTTCCATGATTTCCATCAGATGAAGAGTGCCTGTTATATTATTGTCATAATATTTCAGCGGAATTTGAGTTGATTCGCCCACAGCCTTCAGACCGGCAAAGTGAATTACAGCGTCAATTTTATTTTCCTTAAATACCTTTTCCGTGCCTTCATAATCAAGCAAATCGACCTTATAGAAAGGGAAATCTTTTCCTGTAAGTTCTTTAACTGCGTCAAGGCATTTCTCGCTTGCATTGTAAAGATTATCAAGCACTACAATATCATATCCCGCGTTAAGAAGCTCAACACAAGTATGACTTCCTATGTATCCGGCACCGCCTGTTACCAATATGTTCATATTAATTTACCTCCTAAAATTTTCTGAATTTATTATATACTATTCAATCATAATTTTCAATATAAAAAGCAGTTTTTTTCGATGATAATTTGTTAAATATTTTAATTGCGTCAATTCATTAAATTTTCATTAAATTTTCATTTATATTTGCTAATTTTTTTTGCTAATTTATACAATATATATGCTCTGAATTTGTGAAAACTGCCAAGAAATAATTAAAAATTTGTTAAGATTATTGACTAATTGGAAATATAGTTATAAAATACTACTATATATTTTAGATAGAACTCCCGAATGATGATTTTCCTTGTTTTGCGGAATTCGGGGGTTCTTTTAATCATTTAAGGAGGTTGTACCATGAATGTATTAGAAACTTATGCTCCAATAACAGTTTTCATCTGTTCATTGATTGCGCTTGCTTTTTCCACATACCAATTTTTTGCGGTAAAGAAAAAGCCTGAGGGCACTGACACTATGAAGACTATAGGAGGTAAGATTAGAAAGGGAGCAATGGCGTATCTGAAGCGTCAGTATAAAACGGTAGGTGTTTTCTTTGCCGTTATGTTTATCATATTGCTTGTTCTTTCATTTGCAGGATTTTTGACTCCGTATGTGCCGTTCGCATTCCTTACAGGAGGATTTTTCTCGGGACTTTCGGGCTTTATCGGTATGAAGATAGCTACATACGCTAACACAAGAACAGCCAACGGTGCTCAGCAGGGGCTTAACAAAGGTCTTAAAATAGCCTTTGCATCAGGCTCGGTTATGGGACTTACTGTAGTAGGCTTGGGATTGCTTGATATAAGCGTATGGTTTATGCTTTTAAAATTTGTTTTCAAGCTTAATAATGTTGAAGATATTATGTCTGCTATGCTTACATTTGGTATGGGCGCAAGCTCAATGGCGCTGTTTGCGCGTGTAGGCGGCGGTATATTCACAAAGGCTGCCGATGTCGGCGCAGACCTTGTGGGTAAGGTTGAAGCGGGTATTCCTGAGGATGATCCGAGAAACCCGGCTTGTATCGCAGATAACGTAGGCGACAACGTAGGTGACGTTGCGGGCATGGGCGCTGACCTATACGAATCATACGTTGGTTCAATCATTTCATGCGGCGCTCTTGCGGCTGCGGCAGGACTTGGCTTTAACGGTGTGCTTGTTCCGATGCTTATTGCAGCAATCGGTATTCTTGCGTCAATTATAGGAACATTCTTTGTTTCAACAAAGGAAAATGCGGATCAGAAGGCTCTGCTCGGCTCATTAAGACGCGGAACATACGCAAGCTCGATTATTTCTGCGATTGGTTCGGCAGTTTTGATATTTACACTTCTTCCTGAAAATTCAAATGTTTTCTGGGCAGTAATTTCAGGACTTCTTGCAGGCGTACTTATCGGATTTTTCACAGAATATTATACATCTGATTCATACAAGCCTACAAAGAAGCTATCAGCTTCATCTGAAACGGGTTCGGCTACAATTATAATCGACGGTATTGCTCTTGGTATGAAATCAACCGCTATTCCGGTTATAATAATAGGCATTTCTGTTATTGTCAGCTACTTCACAGCAGGCGGCGCAAACAGCTTTACAAGCGGTCTTTACGGCGTGGGACTTTCAGCCGTAGGTATGCTTTCAACTCTTGGTATCACTCTTGCAACTGACGCTTACGGCCCTGTTGCAGATAACGCAGGCGGTATTGCTGAAATGTCAGGACTTCCCGAGGTTGTTCGTGAAAGAACAGACGCGCTTGATTCGCTTGGAAACACAACAGCAGCGACAGGCAAGGGCTTTGCAATCGGTTCAGCAGCTTTAACAGCTCTTGCGCTCATTGTTTCATATACAGATAAGGTTAAATCATTGGGCAAGGGACTTGATCTTGCGATAACAAATCCGGCTGTACTTATCGGCTTGTTTGTCGGAGCTATGCTTCCGTTCTTGTTCAGTGCGATGACAATGCAGGCTGTTGGACGTGCCGCTCAGAAGATTGTTGTTGAGGTAAGACGTCAGTTCAGAGAAATTAAAGGTCTTATGGAGGGCAAGGCTGACGCTGATTATGAAACCTGTATTGATATATGCACAAAGTCCTCATTAAAGGAAATGATTTTACCGGCGGCGCTTGGTATTCTCGCTCCTATTATTGTAGGTCTTGTGCTTGGCGTAAACGGCGTAGTAGGTATGCTTGCGGGTGCTCTTGTATCAGGCTTTGTTCTTGCTATTATGATGGCAAATTCGGGCGGAAGCTGGGATAACGCAAAGAAATATATTGAAGCGGGAAATTACGGCGGAAAGGGCAGCGAAAATCATAAGGCGGCTGTAGTCGGAGATACGGTAGGCGATCCGTTTAAGGATACTTCAGGCCCGTCTGTTAATATTTTGATTAAGCTGCTTTCAATGGTTTCAATTGTGTTTGCCGCAATTGTTGTTCAGTTCGGTGGCTTGGGACTGTTTTGATAGCTTGATATTTAAAGGGGTTGCTGCGCTCAAAAGCGCGCAGCTCCTTGTTTTTTATTAACATAGGAGGAAACTGTTCAGGCGGCGGCTTCGGCGGCGGCGGCGCAAGCGGTAATTTTTAATGTTGGGGACTGTATCATCTTTTGATGAAACAGTCCTCTTTTGTATTTAAAATATATAAATCTCATACTGCAATATTAGATAATTTTTTACGCAATTTTTATTGCAGATATAAAAAAAATATGATATAATGATGAAAAAGCTTCTGATGTGTGCCGCATCCGTGTATATCGGTAGGAATTTTTTTGGCTGGGACAGCCTTCTCCAAGCGGTATTCTCAGTTGACGAAAGGAGTATAAACTATGAAATATTCAGCAGAAGTAGAACAGATGTGTCCTTTAGCCAAGGGCACATATCACGGTCCTGCTCCTATCCCACAGGAGGGACAGTGGACACAGGCTAAGGAAATTAAAGATATTTCCGGTTTGACACACGGTATTGGCTGGTGTGCTCCGCAGCAGGGTACCTGCAAGCTTACATTAAACGTTAAAGAGGGTATTATTCAGGAAGCCCTTGTTGAAACTGTAGGCTGCTCAGGTATGACTCATTCAGCTGCTATGGCATCAGAAATCCTTATCGGTAAGACAATTCTTGAGGCTCTTAATACAGACCTTGTTTGTGACGCTATTAATACAGCTATGAGAGAGCTTTTCTTACAGATTGTTTACGGACGTACACAGACAGCTTTCTCGGAGGACGGTCTTCCTATCGGTGCAGGTCTTGAGGACTTGGGTAAGGGCTTGCGTTCGCAGGTTGGTACTACATATGCGACTCTTAAAAAGGGACCGCGTTATTTGGAGCTTGCTGAAGGCTATATTACAAAGATTGCAATTGATGACCAGGATCAGATTATCGGTTATAAGTTTGTTCACCTTGGTAAGATGATGGAAATGATTGCTAAGGGTATGGACGCTAACGAAGCTTTGGAAAAAGCAAGCGGTCAGTACGGCAGAGTGGATGACGCTGTAAAGCTGATTGATCCAAGACATGAATAATCTGAAAAGGAGGTTACGATAATGGCATTATTTGAAAGTTATGAAAGAAGAATAGATCAGATCAACGCTGAACTTGCAAAGCACGGCATTTCTTCTATTGAAGAAGCAAAGCAGATTTGCGACGAAAAGGGCGTTGACGCATATAATATCACAAAGAGCATTCAGCCGATTTGTTTCGAGAACGCTTGCTGGGCTTACACAGTGGGCGCGGCAATCGCAATCAAGGACGGCGTTAAGAGCGCAGCTGAAGCTGCTGAAAAGATTGGTCTTGGTTTACAGTCATTCTGTATTCCGGGTTCAGTTGCCGATGACAGAAAGGTTGGTATCGGACACGGTAATCTTGGCGCAATGCTTTTAAGAGATGAAACAAAGTGTTTCGCATTCCTTGCAGGTCACGAGTCATTCGCTGCTGCTGAGGGTGCTATCGGTCTTGCAAGAAGCGCAAACAAGGCTCGTAAAGAGGATTTGAGAGTTATCCTTAACGGTCTTGGTAAGGACGCTGCAAAGATTATTTCAAGAATTAACGGCTTTACTTATGTTCAGACTAAGTTTGACTATTACACAGGCGAATTAACAATCGTTGAAGAAATCGCTTATTCAAACGGCGAAAGAGCAAAGGTTCGCTGCTACGGTGCAGATGACGTTCGTGAGGGCGTTGCAATAATGCACAAGGAGGGCGTTGACGTATCAATCACAGGTCACTCAACTAACCCGACACGTTTCCAGCATCCTGTTGCAGGCACATACAAGAAGGAATGTATCGAACAGGGCAAGAAGTATTTCTCAGTTGCATCAGGCGGCGGTACAGGACGTACACTTCATCCTGATAACATGGCTGCAGGTCCTGCTTCATACGGTATG
>JALEPO010000091.1 GCA_022768695.1 Clostridia bacterium | reverse complement strand
TTTCTCTTGTTTCCTCGGACAGCCATTCGCAGCTTCCAAGACGCTTCTCATAAGCATTCCAGAAATCCTCTACCATGTCCGCTATATCTTCTGATATTTCATCGTCATAGTAATAATCACAGTATATCAGACCTATATCATCAGGTAATGAATTATTCAGAATAGCAAGATTTTTCTCACTGAGAATTGAGTCGTCCGTTTCAATTCCCATATCCTCCGCAATCGGCTCTGCCGTTTCTTCGTTCGCTGTTTCTTCGCCATCCCATTCGCCGTCCATGATAATTACATATGACAACACTCCGAAGTTTTCAAGTGCCTTCCTTTCTTGATCATTCATATATGCGCCAAGACTTGTGCCAAGATTGATTAAAGCATTTATTTTCAGTGCCTGGAGATTGCTTTCAGTAAATATCTTGTCAGCCTCTTTCATAACAGTATCATACGGGAAGATAATTTTATCTCCCTCTGTTTTAAATCCTGCATCTGAAAGAATTTCCGACGGCTTTATACCCTTAACAGCCTTGTCAATCTCTTCTGCGTCATAAATTTTCTGTGTGGTTTCTTTTTCCTGTAAGGTTTCAGGATCAATCTCCGGATGCTCTTTCAAAAGCTCCTCTAAAGCCTTCTCAGCGTCCTCCTCGGTATATGTAGGGTCAAGCATTTGTCTTAGCAGAATTCCCTTTGCAAAAATCTGCATATAATTTGCGTCCCTGCCGGCTGTTTCCTGTATGGACACTGCATTTTCAATGTCCTTATCCGTCACCTCAACTCCGCACGCTGTCATGTAGTTTTTAATCAGCTTTTTATATGTACCGCTTAAATTTTTCTTTGTTGACTGCTTATATGCAACCATAGCTCCGGAGCCTGTTTCGGCTATTGATATTGACGGATACAACAGATTTGACTCTTCGTCAACGGCGCCTGTCGTATCAAATAACGGATTTATACCTGTATCAGAGCATATTTCGTTTGATTCCTCTATAAGCTCGCTCACGCTTTTTGCATTAATAATTCTGTTTCTCAGTTCTCCTAAAAGCGCCTTGTCATCATCCGTAAGGTCTGTTGACTCGTGTATGCAAAGAAGCATATCGTGTACTCGCTGCTCAGCGCTGCCCTGTTCGTATGTAAGCTCATCATTCATCAGCTTTTCAAGGATTTCATCCTCATCGTCGCTTATCTGCTTTGCAATGTCACCAAATGTTGACCATGCGTCAGTTGATGAAATAATCGCGCCGTGTTTTGCGTCAATGGTATTTATTGATGTAAGCTCTGCATTGCGGAATGCCTTGTTGTTCACATAGCCGTAAAAGCTCTCGCCCGGTGTAATTGTGTTTAAAAGCTCGTCTGAACGGTCTGTTAAAAGCTTGACCTGTTCAACTGTAATGTTGTCCTCTGCGCCCAATGTGCCGTCGCCGTAGCCATAAACAAGCCCTGCCTTTGTCAGGTTGTCAATGTCATGCTCTGCCCATTCGGGAACGTCTGTAAACTTGATTGGTTCCGTGTCAAGGTCGTCTGCCTCCGGAACGCATCTTGCGAGGATTGCAAGAGCCTCAATACGCGTTATATTGTCCTTCGGGTGAAGTGTGTTATCATCATATCCGCGTATCAGACCTGACGATACTGCCTTTTCAAAATCGTTTATGTATTCGTTGCTGATTTCATCGGCATCGCCGAAGGTGGACAGCATATACGCACTTGACTGAAGATTATTGCGTCCCACCGACTGCACAAATTCCGATACGACATATTCTCTTGTCGCATAAGCCTTATCTGCTGTATTATCGGCGAACACGGCAATGTTCATGCCTGCCGCAACAGCTAAGGTTGTAACCGCAGCCGTTACTCTTTTAAATAGTTGCTTTCCCATTTCTTTTTCCTCCTTAATTTTTCAATAAGGCGCAGAGCGCCGTTATTCAACGTTTTCGGTGGAAAAAAGGTACTCCCACCGAAAAAATCAAGTGGAACCCGCCGCCTTTAGAGGCGGGGGTACATCTTGATTTAGTTATAAAAAGTGCAAATGAACTTTAATAAGATCAGGTCTTTTAAGACTCTCCTACACTATATTTACTTCAAATATTCAATAATTCTGTTAAATACCGCTGCGGCCTCGGCACGGGTGGTGGTTTCAAGCGGATTTAGCGTTGTATCCGTTCTTCCGACCATCACACTGCTTCCTGCGCTCCACTGCATTGCAGGGATTGCGTATTCGCTTATTTTATCGAAATCATCATAGCTTAAAATATTTGTATTTTCTCCT
>JALEPO010000087.1 GCA_022768695.1 Clostridia bacterium | reverse complement strand
GCGACTTCGTCTGACGGTTCTGCATCCGGGTCAGCTGTTGCTGAAGGGTCTATAGTTGCGTCCGGCTTTTCGGGGTTATGTGGCTTTTCCGGTCTTGGTGACGCATTCGGATCAAGTGTTTCTGTAGGCTTTTCGGGTTTCTGCGGCTTTTCGGGTTTTGGTGACACTGTTGTGTCGCCGTCAATTTCCGGAGTATTGTCTGCTGCCGGTTTCTGATGCTTTTCGTGATTTGAAGGCTTCTGTGGCTTTTCAGGCTTTTCCGGCTTTGAGCTGTTGTCTGCATCGGTTGAAGCAGAGCTGTCTGATGTGCTGTCTGAAGCAGTGTCGCCTGACGAAGTGCTGTCTGAAGCAGTGTCGCCTGATGATGCGCTGTCTGAAGCAGTGTCGCCTGATGATGTGCTGTCTGAAGCAGTGTCGCCTGATGATGTGCTGCCTGAAGCAGTGTCGCCTGATGATGTACTGTCTGAAGCGGTGTCACCTGATGATGTGCTGTCCGAACTGCCTGATTCCGAGGAACTGCTGTCTGACGTACTCAGAACTGATGCAGGACTATTTGGAGCAGGCTTTGGTTCTCTTTGGTGATGACCTGAATTTGGCTCTGAACCTCTTTCTGCGTTCGGTTTCGCTGCGCTTACAGCGTACGGTACGCTCATAGCCGCAATGATAAGTAATGCAATTATTTTTTTTGACATATAAATCAACTCCTTATAAATTTTTATCTCTACTATACCATTCGGTAAAAATCAAACCAAAATGGGGTAGTCTGAAAAAAATTATTCAAAGAAGCTTGCATTATGTCAAAGGAACATCAATAAAAACACCTTTTACAACAGATTTGTCAAATCGATTGCGTTTTCGGGAATTTGTGCCGGAGTGAGATTTTCTACATTTTTTGAGAGCTGAGTCATATCAAGTGAAATATTCACGATATGTCCCTTATCATTTAATGATAGCTCCATAGCCATTTGTGAATCTGCCTCTTTCTCGCTGTAATTTACGGAAACAATCATATTCAATGACAACATATCAAGAATTTGAGGTGTCATTTCCTCAGGAATACCGTATATTATCAGAACCTCGCGTAAAAAGTCGTTGTTTAAATTTATTTCAACGCTGTTATCTGTAACCGTTATATATTTGTCCATAACTTTATATGTATCCATCATAATATCAGTCTGCATTGCGGATTGCAGAGTAGCGTCCCCATCGCAGACAAGCATTGTATTAATAAGCTCGGGGAATGAGCTGTTGTTTAAAGCCGCTAAATCACCGCTGAAAAGCTGTTTGTAGATATTCTTTATGTTTTCAGGAAAATCCTTAAGCACGGTATCGATTAATTTATTGACATCAATACAGAACCATTGTTCACTGCTAATTGTGTCGGCAATAAGCTGATTTTTCAGGTTGTTTGAGATTATATTGTCAAAAAGCTGCTTATCAAGGTCTGCCTTAAAATAAAGCTTGCCGTCTGATAATATAATATCCAACATTGAGTCTTTGACAGTAGTAACGGAATTTCCCGAATCACTTAAATCTGCATTTACAGTGCCGATTACGCTTAAAATTTTATCCGCTGTTTGTGAATTAAGCTTTAAACCAACCGACATATTTTTTGTTTTGGTGTCAGAAGGATTGCTTTCCTCAATATTAAGCAGTAAATCAAGTAAAGAGGTGTTGTATGATGCAGTATCTTTTTTTGTAAGCGCCATAAGGTTAGGCACGTCTTTTGTAAGAGTGTCGATATATGAATCGGCGTCAACCACAAATACAGTCTGACAATCTCCGTCCCAGCCTACCTGCATACCGAGCGCATTGCTTATAAAACGAATGGGAACAAGAGTTCTGTCGTTTTTGATTATCATTGGGACATCAAGCTTAATTTCTGAATTTTGACCGTCTTTGGTCACATATATCGTATCGTCCTCAAGAGTAAATTTTATTGTTGTATCTTTTCTTGAGGCGGTTACAAGTCTTGATGCATCGTCATAATCAACATCAGCTCCCATGCTTTCAAGCACTGCGCGGAATGGAAGCATTATTCTGTCGTTAATATTTTCCGGAACAGCGTCAGTATATGTAAGAAGCTGACCGTTATATATAATATTTACCGAGGTATTATCTGCGGCTGCTTTAATTACAGAGTTGGTAATACCGCTTGCAGAAGCAGCTGTTCCGAGTGACACGGTAAGCGCTGTTGTTGATAGAATTGTTAAAAGTTTTTTCATGGTAAAAAACTCCTTTCTGTAATTTCAACTATATCAAATTTATTAAACTGTGTCAATATATTTTGAAGTATGTTGTTGAATTTATGCTGTGACTGTGCTATAATTTCAGGTAATATGTAAGAGGTGGAGATTAACGTGAAAAATCACGTTAATTGATTTGATTGCCCGTGCGATTTTCGCCTGTGGCGAACGCACATGGGCATAATTTCCACTTAACGCCTTGTCAGCCCACAGACAAGAACCGCTAAGATTTTTGATTTCTATTTGTGGGCAGAAAGGCTATGGAAATTTTTATGGAATTAAAGCGTTCATCATGGACTCAGGCGGATTACGCAGAATATATTGAATATTTGACAAGCTTAGGGGAGGAAGATTACAAGGAATTTAACAGTAAGCTTATTCCTGATACTCCTCACGCATACGGAATAAGAGTGCCAGTATTGAGAAAAATTGCAAAGGAAATTTTAAAGGGGAATTATGCTGAGTTTATAAGCTGCAAAAAAGGCGATTATCATGAGGAAATAATTATAGAAGGTCTTGTTTTGTGTGGAATTAAATGTGAATATCCCGATATGCTTAGCAATATGAAATATTTTGCGGATAAAATATATAACTGGGCAATTTGTGATACGGTATCCTTTAAGGGGTTGAAAAAGCATCTTGATGAATTTTTGGACGATATAGATTATTTCGTATATAATACAAATCCGTGGGTGCAGCGTTTTGGGTTTGGCTGTCTTATGGAGTTTTATCTGACAGAAAAATATATTGAACGCGTTCTTGAATATGTAAATTCGGTAAATTCCGATTTTTATTACGTTGAGATGATGCAGGCATGGCTTTTAGCAACTGCCGCGGCAAAGCAAAGGGATATAACAATCGCTTTTCTTGAAAATAATAATATGAATGATTTTACTCATAATAAATCAATTCAGAAAATGCGTGAGTCCTATAGAATTTCAAAGGAGGACAAGGAGTATATATTGACCTTGAAAAGAACAGTTTAATGACTTATTAATAACAGCGGCTGAAAGCTTTGCTTTCAGCCGTTTGTATATAGTCCGCCG
>JALEPO010000078.1 GCA_022768695.1 Clostridia bacterium | reverse complement strand
TTTATGTATATCGGTATCCTTACGATTAAAAACTGCATATATGATTATTATCAGAATATACAATGTAATAATTATAACCAGCGCAAATATAACTATAGGCTGATATAAAAATTTTAAAAATATTCTCACGTTACTCCATATACTGAATCTGTTTGTCATCTCCATAATCTTTGTTGATGAATTGCCCACGTTAGGAGGACGTATATATGCCGAGCTTTCTATTGCAAGGCACAGCTTTTTATAGAGTCTTGCAGGATGTCTTAAATAAAACATTAAAATATCAAATTTTGAAACTTTTTCGTAAAAGTCATGACGAAACTGCTCCGATGAAATGTCAATCGGATATTCTTCTTCGTCCATATATGCATGAGTATTTACAAGAGAAACATATTCTTCATCTAAGCCTAATTCCTTTAAATCCTCTGCGGGTGTATCACTTTCCTTTGCCAATCCGAAAAACACAGATTGATATGTTGTATCCTCCTGCATCCAATCAGGAATGTTTGTGTAAAGATTAATCATAAATCCAATCGAAATCACTGCTGACAAAACTACACCTATCTTAAACAGCTTATCCTTACGAAGCATTACCATGCATAACGATAAAAGTCCTACTATTATGGAATATGGTATGTTTACAAGCTTTGAGCCTGCAAAAAAATACAGCGACACAAAAAAGCATATAATCTTAGGCAGACTCGGACGTCTGTATATCATAAGTCCTATTGCAATTATCAGCATAACGGATGTATATTGCAGCGGTTCACCGTAAAACGAATTGAAATAAAGCAAATAGCCAGCATCGCAGAATATAAATACAAATATGAAAAAAACAACAGCCTGAAGCAGCTTTCTGCGTCCCTGAAAAAATGTAAATATGCACCACGCCGCCATAGTCAGCATTAAAATATAAATCGCCGCAAGCCATGCAATATTATATTCTGTTACTTCCCTGCCTGTTATGCAATTTGCCAGAAAGTTCATAGTTTTAGATATCTTTATAAGCACAAAGTGCGGAGAAGTATATATATCATTTTCGTCATCTGTATTCCATGTTGAGAGAAGCATTTCCTTAAAAGTATCACCCTCAAGCTCCATAATATAGTCCTGCTTAAACAAGTAATAATAGTCAGTATCCTCCTTATATTCCAGATTGTTTACCAAAAGCACTCTTCTGAAATCTCCATTATCACTCAATCCTACATTATCTCCCAGATAAAGCACGCAAAAACAAAGCACAAATACTATAATTGCACCAACAAGCGGAAATATTCTGTTTTTCCAAGTAATATGCTCCGTTTTCATATATCCTCCAAAGTTTATCCGACTATGAAAAGGGCGGAATATTCTTCCGCCCCCAATTATCTATTAAAATGAATGATTATTCTTTCTGCTGTAACCGCCTGAGCGCTTTGAATCTGCGCTTCTTCTGAGAGCTTGAATTTTTTCATTACTATCTTGTTTAAATTTCGACAGTTTGTCCTCAAATGATAAATTATCTGATTCTTTAACTCCCCAGTCAATATTAATCGGGCGTACAGGTTTGCTGTCCTTTACCTGTTCCTTTACATTTTTTTGTTTTTTATGCTCCTCTGCCTGTTTTGCAGATAAGCTTATTCTGCCGCTGTCATCTATTTTTATAACCTTAACCTTTATAACATCGCCCTTTTTTATATGGTCATTTATATCCTTTACATAGCTTGACGAGATTTCAGAAATATGTACCAAACCAGACTGCTTATTTCCTAAATCTACAAATGCGCCAAAAGGCATTACACTTATTACCTTTCCTTCGATAACATTCCCCACTGAAACCATAGTTGTCCTTTAATCCTCTCTATTTATTGATCCTGTGATACATCAATGAAAATTTTAGCGGTGCTCTTTACAAGCCCTAATTTTTCGCTTGCCATTCTCTCTATGTATTCATCGGAATTTACTTTATCCTTTAGATTGTCAATTTCCTCCTGACGTGTCTTTTCATACTCAATTTGCTCTTTTAAGTGTGCTATATTAGCACGATTTTCATTTATCTGCGGCTGCTGCATCATTCCTTTAAACAGCATACTGACAACCGCAAATATAAAAACCCATATCTTTATAGCCCGCTTATGAGTTATTGCAAAATTAAGAAGCTTTTCTTTTAATTCGTTCATTTGCTGTATACTCCTCTTTTTTTCTACGCTTTTTACCTAATGTGTATACCAATATAATTTTATATAAAAATCTAATCGGTGTCAAGAGTATTTTGAAAATAAACCTGATTATTTTTAAAATATTTTCTATAATCCATGTAAAAGCCTGTAGCACAAACGGACTTATAGTAAAAAAATACAGCAGACTTCCTGATGCAAAGCCTATAATTTCATAAGCTCTTACTTTGCCGCTATTAAAAAACCATATAACCCACACAACTGCTGCAAAAGCTGCGCACCAGTAAATTATATCCGCCGCAATAACAATAAAATCAGGAAAATTTATAGCTTTTTGCAATCCTCTGCGGAAATCAAGCAAGATTGAAAGCGCTATTCCACATACCACAGTTGCTAACAACACATATATTTCATGCCGCATATTTATCTGAACAGACCGGCAAAAATTCCGTCTTTTTTCTTCGCGGTATATTGAACAGACGCTATTTCTCCGTTTACTTTCAATTCACCTGTTTCCGTATTAAGCTTATTTATTGTTATACCTTTTCCTCTGATAAGCAAACCGCCCATGCACGTTTGTAATTCCACAAGTGTATCCGAAAATCCGACAACCTCAGTCACACCTGTAAGCTCCATTTTTTTTCTATTGTACATAACTATCGAATGTTCCTGAAGCTGTACTGTTTTTTTCTGCTCTATCTGCATTTAATACTCCCCCTCACATAAATATATTTATATATATGAGGGATGGTGTTAATTTATTACCCTATACAGTGATGATGCGTCGTTTTTTAACACATGCTCAGCAATTGCCGTAACCTGTACTTTTATTAGCCTTTCACCCATTTTTATTTCAATGACATCATTTTCTTTTACATCATATGAGGCCTTTACAATTCTTCCGTTTATCGTTATTCTTCCTTGATCGCATGCTTCGTTTGCCACGGCTCTGCGCTTAATAAGTCTTGCAACCTTTAAATATTTATCTATACGCACTGCTGCTTTCCCTCCGTCATAATATATTTCAAAATTGTGACTGCACTTTACTGTGTTCCACTCCAAGAGATATACTTCATCAACTCGGCAACTACCAAATAGACAAAAAAACTGCAACATCGGTTGCAGTTTTTCTCAATTACTTGTTTACAATATCCTTTAAAGCCTTACCAGCCTTGAATGCGGGAACCTTTGAAGCTGCAATTTCAATAGCTTCACCAGTACGCGGGTTCTTACCTGTTCTTGCTTCTCTATGTCTAACCTCAAATGTACCAAAGCCAACCAACTGAACCTTGTCACCTTCGCAAAGCGCATCTGTAATAGCTGCTGTTACAGCGTTAACTGCTTTTTCTGCGTCTTTCTTTGACAACTCAGCTTTCTGAGCTACAGCTGCTATTAATTCTGTCTTGTTCATATTTTTTTCCTCCTAAGAAATATAATAAAAGTTAAAAACTTTCGTTTCAGTTAGGTATTTTAATACAAAATTACCATTCTGTCAATACTTTTATGCCATTTTAAGGCATTTTTTCATAAAAAAACATTATTTTTATGAATTTTTCTTTATTTTCTCCCAAATAAAGTCCATTTCCTCGAGAGAAAGCGCCGAAAGATCTTTATTTTCGGCCATTGCTTCAAGCTCCATTTTTTCAAACCGACTAATGAATTTTTCACATGATTTAGCCAGTGCTATTTCAGGTGTCACATTTAAAAATCTTCCCAGATTGACCGCCGCAAAAAGCAAATCACCATATTCTTCTTCTATTTTATCCTTTTCTTCTGTGGCTGCCGCTTCTTTAAGCTCATCTATTTCTTCGTATATTTTATCATATACCGGTTCAATATCTCCCCAGTCAAAGCCAACGCTGCCTGCCTTTTTCTGTATCTTCTCACTGCGCATTAATGCAGGAAGATAGTGTGGAACATCCTTTAATATATCCGTGTATGTCTTTAAGCCCTTTTCCTTTTTCTTGTTTTTCTCCCAGTTGGACAGTGCTTCTTCGGCATCTCCCGCCTTATCAGCTCCGAACACATGCGTATGGCGCGCTATAAGCTTTGTACAAATCTCATTTACAACTCTTTGGAAATTAAATGCTTTTCTTTCCTTTGCAAGCTGTGAATGAAACACCACCTGAA
>JALEPO010000076.1 GCA_022768695.1 Clostridia bacterium | reverse complement strand
GAAGGTCTGGAACGCGAAAAAATCTACACAGAAGAATATTACCGACTTGGCTTAATCAACCGCCGTGAATTTAACGAGGGAATGACCGACCTAAATCATAAAATGTGGGATGAGGCGGCAGCGGCATATGACGATATGCTTGATAAGCAGTCGGAGTATATTTCAGACCTGCGCGAGCAGTTTTCGGACGAGGAACAGGCTCTGCGTGACAGCTGGGAAGTAGAGGACAGAGCAGTCGATATGTCCGAGGTGGCGGAGCAGCTTGCAATATATGAGGGCGCTGTAACAGACCGCGGACAGCAGAAATATAAGGATTTACAGGAAGAATTGCTCCAGCTTCAGCGTGATGAAGAACTGTATAATTTGCAGGTAAAAAACAATGCAATAATCGAAAGTCTTGAAGCGGAATATGAGCAGCTTGAAGCGGATAAGACGGCATATCTTAAGGGTATTGCTGAAAACACCAATATTGACATAAGCGGCATTGTGAGCGATATAACGAGCGGCATTGAGCAGTCGGGCAACAGCATAACACACACTCTTTCGGAAATTATTGACGCTATTCACGGTATCAAGATGGAACAGCAGAATTACACAGACAGCCGTCAGATAAACATAACCACATCTGATGCGGCTGTAATGTCAAGATTTATGGGGGCGATGTAATAATGAAAATGGGTTTTAAATTTAAGGACAAGCATACAAGCGATTTCGGCGTGACTGCACAGACGCAGTCGCGCCCTATTCGTCCCGAAACAAAGTCACAGATTTATGAAACACCCATTATGGACGGCGAATATGACTTTTCTGCCGCAAATATGCACGGCAGGGAGTTTTATAATAACCGCGTCTTTAAGATTGATTTAAAGGTGGTTGCGGATAATCTGACAGCACTGCAAAAGAAGCTGTCCAAGCTGGCGGCATGGCTTATGGGAAAAGGTGATTTGACATTTGATGATACTCCTATGGTAAAGTGGGACGCTCATATAGTTGATACGATAGAGTACAAGCCCGAACACGGCAAAAGCGCGGTACTGTCGGTGCTGTTCAAGGTCAAGGCATTTGCAAGGCTTGTTTTCAATGTTTTTGACGGTCCTTGCCTTGACGATGATATATTGCTTGATTATGATATTCCGCTTGATACATCGGAATATTTTACATTCACAGGCGAGGGGAAACACAGCCACACTGTTATGAATATAGGCGAAGCGGCCGTCAGACCTGTCATAACCATATCGGGAGTATCGGGGGCGGTAACTCTTACCTGCAACGGTCATACGCTTAAAGTGCCGGGTAATTGTACGGTTGATTGTGAGCATCAGCTTGTTACATCTGACGGAGAAAGTCTTATGAGCAGTGTATCAGGCACATTCTTTGAGCTTGCGCCCGGCGAGAATGTTTTAACGGTATCAAAAACCGCAGCGATAGCAATATCATACGAACCGAGGTATTTACATGACGCGGACTTGAGTGAGGTGGATTGGAATGAATAATGATGTATTACGATTACATGAACGTGACGCAACAAACTTTGAAACAGGCGATATTTTAAACAATGCCGTTAATATTTCGGAGCAGAGAAAAATCAATGATATAGCCTGTCTGCAATTTGAGTATCCTATGGACGATAAGGCGCGGCTTATCAAGGAAAATATGCTGCTTACAACAAGCGGACGCATATATGAGATTGTGCGTATTACAAGAAAGATGGACGGCAGGGACATTGTTTTGGTTGTGGCAAAGGATATGTTTTCAAGAAGAGCACAGCATACGTTTCTGCCAAATGTTCCCGATATGATAGGAAAGAAAACATCCTATGTCATAAAGAAAGCGCTTGAAACAGCAACCGGTTTTTCACTGTATACCGATGCGGAGCTTTCCGAATTAGGTATGAAATGGGTTGGCGATGATGAATTTTTGATTGATTTCTTTTCTGCCGACAAAATAACTCTTTGGGATTTTCTGCAAACGGTTATCGAGAACAGCGGCAGAGGCGAAATATACTCCAATGGATATAAATTCGCACTGGTTGAGCGTGTGGGCCGTGACAGAGGTGTAAGGCTGACGCTTGATAAAAATATGCAGAATATTGAAATTGAGCGCAGTACGGAGGATATAATAACAAAGTTATATCCGTTCGGAGCTGAGGATTTGACAATAAAGAACGCAAAGCTTGATAATGGCCGCAAATACGGCAAGGAATATATTTTAAGCCCAAACGCTGAAATATACGGCATACATGAGGGCTGCAAGGATTATTCCGATTATACGGAGCCTGAAAAGGTTTATGCAAATGCGATGTGGGAATTTGATCGTGATAATGAGGAGCGTATCGATATTCCGAAGCTTACAATTACGGGAAAGCTGATAGACCTTTCAAAGCTTGAAGAATACGGCGATATAGAAAAGGTGGAGCTTGGGGATACGGTACACGTCTATGATATTGACGGTCAGGAATATGCACAGCGTATTATTGAAGGCACATGGTATCCGTATGAAGCGAGGGAAACTGTTATATCAATCGGACATATGCGCCGTGATGTGTTCTTTACGCTGTATCAGCTCAGACAGAAAAAGCGTGAGCTTGAGGCAGTGCAGACTACGAATAAGCAAATTACCACAAGAAAAATACAGGGTGC
>JALEPO010000074.1 GCA_022768695.1 Clostridia bacterium | reverse complement strand
TGCCTACCGCCTCTGCCGCCTTACCTGCCGCAAATCCCTGACCAATACCCGGTCCTACACCTGCTATCATTGCAATTCCCGCTCCGATTGCCGAAGCTGCCAATACAATTGCTTTTTCCATAATTTTTCTCTCCTTTATTAGCAATTTATTCTGTAATTTTTATTAAAATAAATTATTGTTTAGCAGACGGGCGAACACGGTTCGCCCCTACGAAAATATTATTGTTTAGCTTAATAAGCCCCCTTAACACTTTTGCCTTTGGCAAAAGCCGCTTTGCGGGTTTCAAGGCTCCCCTAATAGGGGAGCTGTCACGAAGTGACTGAGGGGTTGGCTCCCTTAATAGGGGAGCTGTCACGAAGTGACTGAGGGGTTTTAATAAATTTTTCGCCATAAACCCCTCCGTCGCCTAACGGCGACACCTCCCCTATTAGGGGAGGCTTTTAATAACCTCTCCTTAAGGAGAGGTGCCCGAAGGGCGGAGTGGTGTTTGCAAACTGACGACCTGTGCGTCAGTTTGCTTAAAATTAAAAAAGTGTCTTTGGGAACTTTTTTAATTACTCTGTTTTGAGATTGACCGAAACGCAGTTTCGGGCGGCGTGCGGACGCGCACGCCTCTAAACAATAATTTATTCACCGCTGCTTTTTACAAATACCATAGTAAGCATACACAAAATATATGCCTGCAAAAAGCTTGTAAACAGGTCAAAATATATCGAAAGCACTGCCGGAATACCTATTTGAAAAATCGGAATTGAAGCCACAGCGCTATTTGGTATCCACGAAAGCACTGCAGAGCTAAGACTTGCCAGCCCTCCATAAACCAAAGATGTTATTACAAGTCCCGCCGCAATGTTTCCAAAATGACGGAAAGTCATTGAAACCGGATTTGCAATCTCGCTTATTATATTAAGCGGAGTTATAAACGGCACCGGCTCCGTAAACGACTTAAACCATCCAAGCACACCGTGATTTTTTATATTATTTATCTGTATCATCAAAAACGTAACTAATGTTAAGGAAAGTATAACACTCAAATCCGCCGTATACGGCCGTAAGCCTGTAAGTGATGACAGACTGCCCACTATAGAGAGCAGAAACAGAGTTCCTATATACGGCGCAAATGGGATATATTTTTCACCCATTACATCTTTTACCATATTGTTGAGCATCACAATCAATTTTTCAACAACAAGCTGTTTTTTAGAGGGATTTCTTACTTTCATTCCATGTGTAAGCCATATTGAAGCTATAACAAGAACCGCCATAATTATCCACATATTAACAATACTTTCCGTAACCTTAATTCCGCCAAAAAGCGGTATTGTAAATATTATCTTAGGTCCGTTCATTATCGTTCCTTTCCTTACTCCTGATTATATTGAGTATAAATATCGCAGCCTGCGGAAATACAAGCGGAATTACAGCACAAATATAATTAAAATAGTCCACCTTCATTGCCCATACAATAACAGCGCCTATTACCAAAAGACGCGCAATATATCCAAAGCCCATTATTCCTGTCGCGCCCTTGCTGTTATTTATGCAAAATTCAAATATGATTCCCATAATCGAAAAATTAAAAATAGCTACTGTCCAGCCAAGAATTGTTCCCAAAACAGCAGATAAATCAAAGCATCTGATAATGGCTGTTATAATTATTTGCAGTATTCCCAATATTGCAGTTATTATCGCAATATTTCTGATTTCAGTAAGCAGTGTTTTAGACATTTGCCGTTTCCTCCTTAATAATATGCCGCAGTTTACGTCTGTTTAAACGTAAGCGATATTCAATCAAACCGACCATTTCACACGCATATCGGCAAGCGTGAACGGCAGAAAAACATACCGTAAGATTATTGTATTTAAATACTGTCTAAATTATACACCCTTCTATTTTTAATGTCAATAGCTACCTTTACAAGAATTTTCTTATTCCTGCTCTTAATTACTTTTTTATCCCATGAAAAAATAAATTCAAGCAATATTTTTCGCATAACCGTTTTATATTCAACACTAATATGTTTTTTATTGCTGTATATTAACAAAAAATTAGCATTTAGTTTATATATTCCACATAAAAAAATTATCCTGAGGCTGATCCGTACTATACTGAAGCTCGGGAGTTTTTACGCTTACCTTCATTCCTTCGGAAATAGAGCTTACTATGAAAGCATTACCGCCTATAGTTGCGCCGTTGCCTATTACAGTATCACCGCCAAGCACAGTAGTTCCCGAATAAATCGTTACATTATCCCCTATAGTTGGGTGACGCTTAACTCCCTTTAGCTGCTGTCCCTTTCTTGTTGACAATGCGCCGAGAGTAACACCCTGATATATTTTCACATTATTCCCAATTATTGTGGTTTCCCCTATTACAATTCCCGTGCCGTGGTCTATAAAGAAATATTTTCCTATCGAAGCGCCCGGATGAATATCAATTCCTGTTATATTGTGAGCGTATTCCGTCATAATTCTGGGTATCATAGGTACTCCTAAATTCCACAATTCATGTGCAATTCTGTAAACAGTAATCGCAAACACACCCGGATATGAAAAAATTATTTCATCTGTACTGTATGCCGCAGGGTCGCCGTCATATGCCGCCTGAATGTCTGTATACAGATATTCACGGATTTTAGGAATAAGTTCAATAAACTTATGAGTCGTTTCCTCCGCTTTTTCATTTATTGCCGACCGCTGGCATCCGCTGCATAAATCACGAGTTCCGAATGCTTTTGCAATCTGTTTCTTCAAATTATACTGTATAAATTCAAGTCTTTCACCTATAAGAAATTTTATATATTCGCTTCTTACACGTCTTTCATCAAAAAATCCCGGAAAAAGCACTCTGCGTATTTCCTCTGTAACCTTAATTAAAATATCCTTGTTAAGCATATGCTCCGCGTCAATTCTTACTGTTAAATCATACTTATTATAGCTTTCAAGAATAACATTTACCAAATCGTCTGTCTTATTTTCCATGACCTCAACCCCTATCTTTCCGATAAATCTCTTATAACTTCCCCTGCCGCAATCAGTCCTGCAACTGACGGAACAAATGCTATACTGCCCGGTGCGGCTCTTCTTGCAGGATTTTCTTCTCCAACCTCCTGCTGCAAATCACTGTCCGAACGTATCGGTGTTTCTTTAGAATACACTACCTTAAGCTTATTTATTCCTCTTTTTTTCAGTTCACGCCGCATAGTTCTTGCCAGCGGACACATTGATGTTTTATATATATCCGTCACCTCAAAAGCGGTGGCGTCAAGTTTATTTCCCGCCCCCATACAGCTTATGACAGGAATATTAAGTGCATTCGCTCTGACTATAATCTCTATTTTAGCCGTCACAGTATCTATTGCGTCAACTATATAATCATATACTGACAAATCATATTTATCTGCATTTTCAGGCATATAAAAGCAATTATGCGCGTTTATTTGTAATTCGGGATTTATAGACAAGACACGCTCCCTCATAACATCCACCTTATATCTGCCTATCGTTTCCTCTGTTGCTATAATCTGACGATTAATATTTGTAATACAAACCTTATCATTGTCAAATATATCTATAGTCCCTATGCCGCTTCTTACAAGTGCTTCCACAGCAAATCCGCCTACTCCGCCTACTCCAAACACCGCAACGCGTGAACCTTTTAGCTTTTCCATTCCGCTTCGTCCTAAAATCAGCTCTGTTCTTGAAAATCTGTTTAGCATAACAATATCTACAGCCTTTCTGCCCACAAACAGGAATTAAAATTTTTTGCAGCCTTACCGTGGGCAGATAAGGCGGAATGTTTTGCTTATGCACGTTTTATGCAGGCTTTTATATCCATCAACACATTCTCTTATGTTATATTTCAGACACATATATACAATTTATCCTATTGATTCAGTATGTATTATATCATTTTTCAGCCATAAATGTCAATACCGCAGCAATCTATGTACAAAAAATGAAAATCAGTACACTGAAATACTACTTGTATTTTTGCGTAAAATCTGATATTATTATTGTAAATACATAAAATTTTATCCATAAATATTACAGGAAAATGAGGTAGGTAGTATGAAAGTATATCTTGCGGGATGGGATGTATTCAAGCCTGACGCTCTCGAAACAGGCAACCATCTTAAGCTGTTATGTAAAAAATACGGTTTTGAAGGCTTGTATCCGCTTGATAATGAATGTGATAATTCACGGGATATATATACAGGTAATATTGAATTAATAAAAAAATCGGATTTCGTAATTGCAAACGTCAACTCATTCCGTGGCTATGAGCCTGATTCCGGCACTTCTTTCGAAATCGGCTACGCTGCGGCACTTAATAAGCCTGTAATTGCATATCTTTCCGAAAGCAGACCTATGATTGAATGGGTTAAGGATGAAAATGGGTACAGTATAGAAAACTTTGGCTATCCGGTAAATCTTATGATAGCAGAAGGCGCTGTTCTTGTTATTGGCACTGCCGAAGACGCGCTAAAAAAGCTATCCGAGCTTCAGCAAGCATTACAATAAACAAAATAAGCTGTTCCGCCTTTACGCGGAGCAGCTTATTTAAAATAGTCAATAAACTTCTACAATTATAATCCAACAAATGCAAAATACAAAATTATCAGCACACCTAAAATAATTCTATAATATCCAAAGGGTTTAAAATCATGCTTTTTAATATACCCCATAAGGAATTTAATAGCAAATATAGATACAACATATGCCGTAATCATTCCAATCAAAAGAATTATCGTTTCTTCCGTGCCGAACAATCCGTTCCCCATAAAATACTTCAGAATCTTCAACCCGCTTGCACCAAGCATAACCGGAACTGCAAGAAAGAACGAAAATTCAGTTGCAACATATCTGCTTGTACCAAGCAATACTGCTCCAAGAATAGTAGCGCCACTTCTTGATGTTCCCGGAATTAATGCAAGCATCTGGAATACTCCTATCAACAATGCTGTTTTATAACTCATTCCTTCTATGCTTTCAATTTTAGGTTTTTTATTCATATTTTCTATGATAAGGAAAGCAAAACCATATATAATCAAGGTTGCCGCTACAACATACCATTTATATAGTACAGTATCAATAAAATCATCGAACAGCAATCCTATAATTCCTGCCGGCACACAGCCCGCCAGAACCTTCAGCCACATCGTCCATGTTTCACGCTTTTGAATATCAGTCTTTTTCGGAGAAAATGGGTTCAATTTATGGAAATATATCGTAACAACCGCCAAGATTGAACCAAATTGTATCACGACCAAAAATAAATTTCTGAAGTCATCATTACTTTCCATAAAATGAAGAAATTCATTAACCAATATCATATGTCCCGTACTGCTTATCGGCAGCCATTCAGTTATTCCCTGAACTATTCCGAGCAGTATGGACTGCAAAATTTCAATCAACAATTTGTTACAACTCCCTTATTTTAGTTTTTCGGCAGCATATTTAATAACCAAATCAGCAGCATTATCAATGCCTATTTTTTCAGTATTAAGGCATATATCATAGTTTGACATAACGCCCCAATCTTTGCTTGTGTAATAGTCATAGTATGTACGGCGCTGTTTATCTGTCTTCATTACACGTTCGCGAGCCTTCGATTGCGGCAGATTTAATGCATTCATAACACGCTTTGTTCTATAGTCAACGGAACCATATACAAAAATGTTCAGCAAGTCAACATTTTCTTCGCTTTCAAGCACATAATCAGCACAACGTCCGACTATTACACAAGAGCCTTCCTTGGCAAGACTTTTTATAACCTCCGCCTGAGCGATAAAAAGCTTGTCATTAATAGGCATTTCGTAATACAGAGGAGCATTTATGCCGCGCATTGAAAAATTTCCGCCTGCCAAAGAATATAAAAAACTGCTTGTTGCACGCTCGTCGACTTCCTTTAATGCCTCATGACTAATATCACTTTTCTGTGCTGCCATTTCTACAAGCTCTTTATCATAAAAAGGTATTCCCAAAGCAGCTGCAATTTTTTCGCCTACATCTCTACCACCGCTTCCGAACTGACGTCCTATTGTAATTACTAATGACATAATAAACACCAAACCTTTCTACCCGTATATAATTTTTTATATCTTCCCATCACGGGTCACGATGAGCAGATGATATTTTTTGATTATTTATACAACTCTCTGTAATATTCCCAGTAGCCGTTAACCTTCACTACATAATTCCGTGTTTCAGGGAAAGGAATATAGTCAAGAGTTACCCCATCTGAACTGCATTCGTCACTGGAAAGCCATGAGTTAACATTTCCCATGCCGCCGTTATATGCCGCTAATGCAGTATCAATATTTCCGTAATGAATAAGCAGATATTTCAAATAATGACATCCCAACTTGATATTTGTTTCCGGATCCATATAATCATAATCGCTTATACCTAACTCCTTTGCATTCCAACGCGCTGTTTCAGGTGTCAGCTGCATAAGTCCGCCTGCATATCCGGAATGTGCCTCAGGCACAAAATTGCTTTCTTGCTTTATTACCGCCATCACCAAGAACGGATCAAGATCATTTTTTGCTGAATATTTCATTATCCAATCACCATAGGCTACAGGATAAGTAACCTGTTTTCCGGTATCATATCCGCTTTTCATTCCTACAATAGCAATAATAATAGCTACCGCTGCAAGAAAAATCTTAATATATCTCCCCAAAATTTATACCTCGTTTTCTATTATTTCCCGACACACCTCTTTAATCTGCGAACTTAAATTATGTTCATCAGAATTATTATAAATAATATACTTTGAATTTTCAATATAAAATTTGTCATCCGGCTGTGAATTTAGTCTGTTTTGCGCCTGAGTGTAATCAAGCGAATCTCTTTTCATTATTCTTTTCAAACGAGTTTCCCTATCCGCTAACACTGATACAAAAAAGCTGCACAAATCTTCAATATCACTTCCTATAATAACAGCGCCGTCTATTGCGGCAACCTCAACATTTAAGCTTTGCAGCTTATTTACGATAAACTTTTTTATATGTTTATGCGTAATTGTGTTAAGAGATTTCAATTTTTTTTCATCAGCAAAGACAATACTGCCCAATTTCTTTCTGTTGAGAGTACCATCGAAATTTAGGATTTCGGTACCAAATTTCATTATAAGCTCATCAAGGCACGGTTCGCCTTTTTCTACCACATGACGTGCTGCCAAATCAGCGTCAATAACGTAAATGCCCAACCTACGAAAGCATTCAGATGCTGTAGATTTTCCTGTTCCGGAGCCGCCTGTTATTCCAAAAACTAACATAACTATATATTTTCAATCTGCCAATCAATAGGAGATTTTCCCATTTCCTCTAATAATCTGTTTGCTGTTATAAAATGATTACAACCAAAAAATCCCCTTGAAGCTGATAATGGACTTGGGTGAACAGTCGTAAGAATTTTATGCCATGGATTTGTTATAACTGACATTTTTTCCTTTGCATTATTTCCCCAAAGCAAGAAAATCACCGGATCCTCCCTTTTATTCAAACATTCAACCACATGGTTAGTAAAAATTTCCCATCCCTTATTTCTGTGTGAATTTGCTGCGCCGTCACGAACCGTCAGTGAGGAATTTAAAAGCAATACGCCTTGTCTTGCCCATTTTTCCAAATATCCGTTATTAGGTATATAGCAGCCAAGCTCATTTTGCAATTCCTTATACATATTCAGTAAAGACGGCGGTATTTTAACACCTTTCTTTACAGAAAAAGCAAGCCCATGAGCCTGATTTTCTTCATGATATGGATCCTGACCAAGAATAACTACCTTCGTATCAGCATATGAAGTCCACTTAAGCGCATTAAAAATATCATACATATCGGGATGAATTTTATGACTACGATATTCAACCTTTAAAAACTCACGCAGCTTTAAATAATAATCCTTTTGAAATTCCTCTTTAAGAATTTCATCCCAGTCATTACCTAAACTCACCATTTTAGAACTATCCTCCAAAACTAATTATCCTGTAAGTGTCAAAAAACATTATTCCTTGTTCCTGCGGCGAATCTTATAAGCGCAGAAAAAAGTAAGTGACACATAATGTAAAGTAACCCAAACTTTAGCATTGCAGGTACAGAACGCTTGCGCCATAACCGTAAAAACGGCAAGAGCTTTTGTTTTTAATTATTATATCACATAGCCGCAAAAAAAGCAATGAAAATATAACTAAAAGCAATCTGCCCACTTTATACGTTAAAAATTACTTGCTTTTCAGCATACACGCAATCTAAACGGACACTGCTCACTTTACAATCAATTTTCTATACAGCAAAAAAACAGCACTCATACGAGTGCTGTTTTAAAAATCTGTTTAACAGAATTATTTAGCGTTTGTCATTGCACGGTAGATAATAACAGCTGCCTGAGCTCTTGTTGCATTTTCAAGAGGAGCATATGTTGTTTCTGTCATACCGTTGATTACGCCACCCTTCTGAAGTGTTGTAACTGCATCCATTGCCCAATCAGCAATCTGATCAGCATCTTCAAATGTTACAGCTGCAACTGTTTCAGGTAGAGTCTTGTTAGCTGCCTTAACTGCTCTTGCAATCATAGCTGCCATTTCCTGTCTTGAGATTAAGCCGTTCGGTCTGAATGTACCGTCGTCATAACCTGAGATTACACCATTGTAGTAGCCACGAGCTACATATGAAGCGAACCAGTCTGTATTTTCAACGTCTGAGAATTCATCAACGCCTGAACCGCCTGTCAAACCAAATGCAAGTACAACCATCTTAGCGAACTCAGCTCTTGTTACAGTACCGTTAGGATCGAAGATTGAATCACTTCTTCCGTTAATAACACCCTTGTCAACTAATGCAAGGATAGAATCCTCTGCCCAAGGAACAGTGTCAATGTCAACAAATGCAACCTTTGAATTGTTGTTTGAAACTACACCGCCGTGAGCGATGCTGCCATTGCTGTTGCCTGATGAGCTGTCGCTACTGCTGCTACCGCTACCGCTTGTACCTGTTTCCTCCTTAACTACTGAAACTGTTACAGACTTAGTAGCCAATACAACATCGTCAGCATCTAAATAGTTAACAGTAATCTTGATATTTGACTTTGTCTTCTTACCTTCAAACTTAACTGTAAGAACATCATCTGTTACGGTAGCTGTGATAGGCTCTAAGTATGCCTTATCGCTATCACTGATAACGTATTCATATACAGCGTCTTCAACAACCTTGTCAGTCTTAGCTGTCAAAGTCATAACCTTACCAACTGAAACCTTAGTAGCCTTCTTGTTAGCCACCTTTGTTTCAAGAGTAATTGCAGGTGCCTTTTCAGGTTTTTCAGGTTCAAATGTTACCTCAACATCACCGCCTGAGATAACTTCAGAACCATTAACAAGCTGAGCATTAAAGCTTAAGCCATCTGATAGAGCATTGAATGTCAAACCGCTGATTACATCATCCCATGTCATATCTTCAGCACCTTCAACAAGGTCAAAGTAACCATTCAGGATGTTGTTTAGGTCATCCTCTGTAAGCTCCTTAACGTCACCGTTAGGAAGTGTAAGTTCTGCAACATAATCCTTACCATATTCAGCATCGTTGCCGTCCTTTGTCTTTATAACAACTGCAACATACAAATCATCTGTAGTTTCAGGAACATCGCCTGTTCTAATATCCATATCCGGCAATACAACTGGCTTTGAAACTGGCTTAGATGTTGGAGTTGGTGTTTCAACCGGAGTTGTAGCAGCCTTAAGTGTCACATTTGCCTTTGCGATGCCACCACCACTAACAGTATCATCATACTCATAATCTGATTCATCTGCATTCATTGCTGATGCTGCTGTTTCATCCTTTAATTCAATCTGAACATCTTCAGTTAATTCAGCTGCCAAAGTTAGTTCAAGATTAGCAACAACTGAATTTTCTGTTGTTGCATTTGATGAACCTGCGTATGTAAGTGCATATACGCCATTTGAATAATCATCAACTGCGCCTGCAAACTTTGGTGTTGTCTTAATTGCTGTTACAACACTTGGTACATCAGCATAAATCGTGAATGATGAAAGACCAAGCTCATAGCCCTGATATTTAATATCCATTGTAATAGTCTTACCATCTTTTGACTGCTGAATATTGTCAAATACAAATCCTCTTGTTGGTTCTTCAGCATTTACAACAGTAAAACCAGTAAATACTGATAGAATCATAGCCATAGCACAAATAAATGCTACGATTTTTCTGTTTTTGTTCATTTCTTTTTACCCCTTTCAGATATCCTATAATATGTTTAATTACACATTATTCAGCTGATACAGCAGGTACAACTGTAATAGTTTCACCAACATTACCAACCATTGTTGTCTTGTTAGCCAACTTTCTCAAAATGGCAGTTGCATCCTTACCATCAACAGCACCATTGCTGTTAACGTCACCAACGATAACCTTTGTGTTATCAGCAACATTGGTATATTCATCACCAACATTACCAATCATTGTTGT
>JALEPO010000063.1 GCA_022768695.1 Clostridia bacterium | reverse complement strand
GCCTTGCCCGAAGGCGTACGAGGGTACGTCGAGCGGCGAGTTTCGTGTATAGTTCAAAGGCATATAAATACAAGAAATCCGCAAAAAATGCGGATTTCAACGTTAGTTTATTATGGGAATATTTACAGGCATAGATTTTATGCCTTTGAATGTTCTGCGCTAAAGGCAACAGCTCCATCAGATGTATTTATCTATCATATCCTCGTAATCATCTATCGAATGTGCTCCAACAAGCTTTTGTACAGGCTTGCCGTTCACAAACAGAATAACTGTCGGGATTGAAACTATAGCGTTTTGCGATGCAAGAATGCCCTCTGCATCTACATTCACCTTGCCAACCTTAATTTTACCTGCATACTCCGAGGCAAGTTCGGCAATTGTTGGCGCAAGCATCTGACACGGACCGCACCACGATGCCCAAAAATCTACCAATACAGGTATGTTTGACTTTAAAACCTCTCCGTCATAATTAGCTTGTGTTAATTCAATTTCCATTATTATATCCTCCTCTTTATTGATAATCCGGTATCGACGAATACATTGTGTTTACTGTCCCTAAATTATAGAGTGTTTTTTCAACAAATCCGTTTTCACCGTATGTATATTGTTTTACCTCAAAGCCAGCTCCTGTTTTTAAATAAATGTTTACAGCCTTCTGACCGTTTTCAAGCTCGCTGACCTCAAAATACACATTGCCATTATTTATATATTTATCAAGCAGCGTATAATATCCGCCGTCACCGTCTGATATTTCCACAACCCAGTTCTGACCGTCATCCCATATTATTTCATCGCCTTCCCTTTGTGCAGAAGTGTACAAAACAATTTTGGCATCTGTGTCATTTCCGAATAAATCACAGCTGTATTCCTCAAGATTCGACCATGTTTCTCCGGCTGCTGACTCGTCCGTTTTCACAACAGTGCGCCCTGTTTTTTCAGGCTCTGTTGCCGTATTTGTATCCGATTCATTTTTCGGCTTATCATCCGCCTTTTCTACCGGTCCGTCAGACTCTGCCTGTTCCGGAGCGCCTGTCGTATCAGGTTTTATCGAAGCCACGCCTTGCTCAAGTGTTCTGTGCGGCAAAGCAGACACAATACTGTGCTCACCCGCCTGAGTTCCCATATAATATCCGCCCGCTACAAGTACTGCGGCTAAAACTATTATTCCAAATGCCTTTAAAAATTTTTTCATATTTATAACCCTTAAATCCTTTCTCCAAGCTAAAGCTCAACATTATTGCGAGTAGCGCTGCACACAGATACCATTAAAAAGCGATAATATGTGCAATTTTATTTTAACTTACTACCCTACTCTTCTTTATCCACATACTTTTTATCAATCACTTCACAAACTGCCTTACCGTTTGTCAAATCAATCAATTCTGCAATAAGCCTGTCTGTATTTTCAATAGGACAGCATATTTTAAATGTCACCTCATTATCATAAACAGTATCTTCAAGCATATACCCATCGGAGGCTATCTTATACTGCATCTTTCCTACAAGCGTATAATCAACTCTTGCTGCAATTATATCGCAAAGACTCCTTACTATTATCTTTGATTCAAGCAATCCCTGCCGAGCGGAAGCACCATATGCATGAACCAAACCGCCCGTTCCAAGAAGCGTACCTCCGAAATATCTTGTGACAACCACTATAACGTCTACCAGTCCTGCCTTTCTTATGGTATCAAGAACAGGCATTCCGGCAGTTCCGGAGGGTTCTCCGTCGTCACTGTAGCGGAATATATTATTTTCATCAATTACATATGCATATACATTATGCGTTGCGTCAGAATATCTTGAACGCATCTCATTAAGATATGCAATCGCATCGTTTTCATTGTCAACCGGCTTGACATTTGATATGAATTTTGACTTTTTTTCAATCAGAAGCGTCTGCGATTCATTCGCAACCGTTCTGTATCTATCCTTCAATGACATATTGCTTTATCCTCTCGTACATAGCCGCATCAACCATAAGCTCCATAACAGTACCATCCGCACCGTACTCCTCGCTTATGACCTTTTGATTATCATGCAGCTCATTTACCAGCCTGCCCTCATTATACGGAATACAAGCCGTTATTTTATGCTTTTTGCCTGGCGCGACATCAGAAATTGCTTCTGCCAGCTTTTCTATATTAGTGCCAAGCTTCGCACTTATAAACACATTTTTATTGTAATAACTCCGTCCTACAGGCTCCTCCGCTGCCATATCACACTTATTATACACACCGATTACCGGCTTGCCTGACGCACCTATATCCTTTAGAACAGATTCGACTACAGTTATCTGATTATCCATTTCCTCACTTGAGGAATCAATAACGTGGATAAGTAAATCCGCCACAACCGCTTCCTCAAGCGTTGACTTAAAAGCTTCTATAAGATGATGAGGAAGCTTTCTTATAAATCCTACTGTATCTACAAGCAGAATACGGCGGTTATCCTCAAGAGTAAGTCCTCTTGATGTAGGGTCAAGCGTTGCAAAAAGCTTATTTTCCGCGAACACCTCCGCATCTGTAAGTGTATTCAGCAATGTGGATTTTCCCGCATTTGTATATCCGACAAGCGCAGCAGTTATGACACCGTCTTTTTTACGTCTGCTATGAATAAGTCCACGGTGCTTTTTCATTTCACTTATTTCTTCTTCAAGCGCGGAAATGCGTCGTCTTATATGACGTCTGTCGGACTCAAGACGTGTTTCACCGGGACCTCTTGTGCCTATTCCGGCGCCTGTACGGCTCATTTCAGTGCCAAGACCTCTTAATCTCGGTAATCTGTACTTTAACTGTGCAAGCTCAACCTGTAATTTTCCCTCACCGCTTTTTGCGCGCATAGCAAAAATATCCAGTATAAGCATCGAGCGGTCAAGCACCTTCATTTCAAGAAAATCCGATATATTTCTAAGCTGTACCGGCGAAAGCTCATCATCAAAAACTACCATATCCGCATCAAGAGTTTCAGCGGCATTTTTCAGTTCCTCAAGCTTTCCCTCACCCATATATGTTGCAGATTCAAGATCGGATTTATTCTGTATCACAGAACAGACTACTTCGCCGCCGGCAGTTTTTACAAGCTCATAAAGCTCATAGAGAGATTCTTCAGTCGTGTCCGATAATCTGTCTTGAAGTCCTCTGTGTACACCGGCAACAATTACGCGTTCTTTTTTTTCTTCGTTATTTTCCATATCTTGTTCCCTTTAACTTAATTAGCTTATCACCGTTTTTTCTTAGTATAACAAAAAAATACAATTAAGTACACCCCTTACAGAAAAATTTAAAAAAATTTTAATATTATTCATATATTATAGCTTATCAATATTAAGTTTATAAAAGATTTTCAGAAAATTTTCATTTTTTTCAAAAAAAAATCTTGTAAATTTAAAATTATATGATATAATAGATGTGTTATGTATTATTTTGCAATAAAGGAGGTTAGTTTTATGCAGACCCTATTCATAGTTTTACAGTTAGTTGTATCTTTGTTACTTATCGTCGTTGTATTAGCGCAGGAAGGTAAGGATCCGGGTATGAGAGGTATTCAGGGTGCTTCATCTGACATGGGTGATTCTTTCTTTAAGAAAGCAGGCGGCACTACAAAGGAAGCTATGTTCACAAAGCTTACAGCAACTCTTGCTATCCTGTTCCTGATTACAACTCTTACACTTGTAATCCTTGCTTCGTAATCCAATACAAGCTTAAAATGAAACTGCTGTTTGATGGCAGAAAAAAAGCGTTCACTGAAACGCTTTTTTTATTGCAGTAATTCTTTCCAGCTTTCAATATAGCTGTCCGCTTCTTTTTTCAGCACATCAGTTTCATGCGCATTTGTAGCATCGCTTACAGCACAGGTTATAAATCCACCTTTCTTCGCGCCGGATATTCCAAGCACTATATCCTCATAAACCACACATTCACAGGGCTTAACCCCTATTTTTTCCGCCGCAAGCAAATATATATCGGGATTTCCTTTATTGACTCCCACCTCGCTTGTAAATGCGCAGGCATTGATATATTGCCACACTCCCAAGCGTTCAAAGGCAGGTCTGCAAAGACTTTCATAGCCTGAGGTTGCAATCGCTATTTTGATACCGCTGCTGCTGAGCTGTTTTATGTATTCTCCGGCATAAGGCTTTAACTGAATATTTTCTCTGTATTCCTTTTCTATCATTTTTTGAAACTCGCCGATTATCTCCTCAACCGTCATATTCAAACCAAATTCCTTTATTATTATCGGAATAGACTCCTCAAGCGGCATTTCCTTATATTCCGCCGCCATATCATTTGTAATCACAATATTATTATTCCTAAAAAAATCAGATGTCACCTTCCACCATACATTCATGGAATCAAGCAATGTACCGTCAACATCAAATATAGCACCCTTCATTTTTTCACCTCATTAAATAAATTTTCATTCTCTCTGTTTTTCTCATCAAAAATCTGTTTCATTGTAACAAGCTTTTCATTAAGTCCGGTAAAACGCTCCTCAAACTGATTACTCTGAGTCATACGCTGAATAATTTTTTCATTTCCCACAAGCACAACCATCTCTTTTGCGCGCGTCACAGCAGTATACAACAAATTTCTGTTCATCAGCATCGGCGCAAAGCTGCACACCGGCATTATGACCATCGGAAATTCACTTCCCTGACTTTTATGCACTGTTATAGCATAGGCAAGATCAAGCTCGTCTAATCCGACAAAAGGATATTCCACCTCTTTGTCCTCATCAAAAATTATAGTCATGCACTTATCACGCTCAGAAATACTCGCTATAATACCCATATCACCATTGAATATCCCCATTCCGTTCTCACCGTTTTCGCGTGAATAAATCATATCGTAATTATTTTTTATCTGCATCACCTTATCACCTACACGAAAAACAGTTCCTCCGTAAATATGCTCCGGACGTGTTTCATCATACGGATTGACATGAGATTGAATAATCTTATTAAGATTTACCGTTCCTGCCAAACCCTTTTTTGTGGGTGACAACACTTGAATATGCGAAATCGGATTTACACCGTAGCTTTTCGGCAATCTGTTTTTAAACAAATCAACCACTGTAAATGATACCTGCTCCGGAGTCTGACGTCTTAAAAAGAAAAAATCACTTGATTTTACTCCTAAATCCGGCAGCTCGCCATGATTTATTTTATGCGCGTTTACTATTATCAGGCTTTCCTCTGCCTGACGGAAAATTTTGTCCAGACGTATTACAGATACAGTACCGCATGAAATTATATCCCGCAGGACATTACCCGGTCCTACTGACGGCAGCTGGTCCGCATCACCAACAAGAATAAGCTTTGCGCCATGCTTTACAGCCTTTAGAAACGATGACATAAGGCTTATGTCAATCATACTTACCTCGTCAAGTATGATAACCTCTGACTTTAGAGTATTTTCTTCATTGTGCGTAAAGGTATGAAAGCCCTCTGAGCTTACCTGTGTTCCAAGCAGTCTATGGATCGTCTTTGCCTCATGCCCAGTAAGCTGTGTAAGACGTTTTGCCGCCCTGCCTGTAGGCGCGGCTAAAGAAATAGAAAGCTTTAGCTTTTCAAGCATCTGAATTATCGCGTTTACAGTTGTAGTTTTTCCTGTTCCCGGGCCGCCCGTAAGCACCATGCAATCAGCCGACAGCGCAGTTCGAATCGCATTTTTCTGCTCTGCCGCAAGAGTTATTTCATTTTCAGCTTCGATTTCTTTTATAGCTTCTTCGGTCTTTTGCTCGTTCATTGTGTATTTTGGTATGTGGTTTGCCATAGACGAAAGACGTCTGGCAACATAATACTCCGCCTCATAATAAGCAAACAAATAATATACCTCTGTATTTTCCACATTGTCAAGAAAAATATCGCGCGTTGACAGCAAATCCGCAATAGCCGCCTCAACCTCATGCTCCTCAACCTTCAGACTGTATGTCGCGTGTTCAATAAGCACCTGCTTAGGCAGATATGTATGTCCGCTTGTGTATGCGGCATTTTGTAGAATATATTTTATGCCTGTGCGTATCCTCAATATGCTGTTTTTAGGCAGTCCCATATTAAAGGCTATGGTATCCGACACCTTAAACGAAATGCCCTCTACCCTGTCAGCCAGCACATACGGATTTTCCTTTATTATATCAATCGCGCGTGTTCCAAGAGTATTATGAACCTTAACCGCCGCATTGGCAGACACGTTATATTTCTGCAAAAACATAACTATCCCCTGCATTGATTGAAGTTCAGCAAACGCTTCCCCTATTTTTTTGGCTTTTTCCTTGCTTATACCCTTTATTTCCGCCATACGCTCAGGATCGCGCAGCATAATTGAAAGAACATCATTACCGAAATGCTCAATTAATTTTTTTGCAGTTGCCTCACGTATTCCGGCGACAATACCGGACGAAAGATATTTTAATATTGCTTCCTCATCAGTCGGAAGCACCGTTTCATAATAGCTGACACGAAACTGCTCGCCGTAATCAGGATGCGTAGTCCAGTTCCCTGAAAGCGCAACGCTCTCACCCTCTGAAATATAAGGCATATATCCGGTCGCGGTAAATAATCCCTCGTCAGGACTGTCTACATCACAAATCATGTATCCGTTATCCGAATTTGTGTAAATTATTTCTTCAACTGTTCCTGTCACAGTAATAATTTCACTCATAATCTTCCTCATTTCTATGCAAAAAAACTAATCGTATACAACCTCAATGCACCCTTCGTTTATGCCGGTAATTTCAGCGCCCTTTTTCTCGAGATATTTTATATAATCAACCTGCTCCGCCGTTATTTTTGCACCAATATAGATAATCGGTATTCCGGGCGGGTATGAAGTCACTGTCACCGCCGAGATTTTCCCGCAGCTGCGCTCCAGTGGAAGCATCTTTGTATCCGAAAAAAATGCGTCATGCGGCGAAATAACTCCGTCAAAGGCAGGCGGCAAGTCAATTTCTATAGCTTTACTGCGTTTTTTTAAAGAAGCTGTTATGCTGACAAGCGAAAGGTACAGTTTTTCCATATCCGACGCAGTATTTGACGGAGTCACTATAAGAACAACGTTTAATAAATCCGCCATTTCAACATCTGTCTGATAACTTTCCGCAAGCATTTCTTCAATTTCAAAGCCTGTTATGTCATATTCCTTAAAGCACAAAACCAATCTTGTGCAGTCGTCATTGTCAAGAATTTTTATTTCTGTATTTTCCGCAAGCCTCTTTCTGAATTCTTCACATAATTCACACATTTCATCCCAACCGCCCTGTTCAAGCTCGGCACGGGCTGTATCTGCCGACGCGGCAATCACATACGATGGACTTGAGGTCTGAAACATATATAGTGCCTTTTTTAATCTGTTATAATTTATAAGCTTGCTTTTTATATGCAGAAATGCCGCTCCTGTAAGCGCGTTCAATGTTTTATGAGCGCTTTGGCAAACAGCGTCCGCACCCGATATAATTGCCGGTTCGGGGAATTTTTTGCTTGCTGTAAAATGAGCGCCGTGCGCTTCATCAACAAGCAGCGGAATGTTATTCATGTGACATACCTCTGCAAGTGACTTAACATCAGCGCATAAGCCGTAATATGTTGGTGAAGTTATAATCACAGCGTCGACACCGTGTATATATTCACTGATATTTTTAAGCTTTGTCGGAATAAGATATTCACTGTTTATTTCCTTGGGAATAAATCTTAGATTTATCCCCAGCAATGCACAGGTATTAATGACGCTCATATGACAGTCAGAGGCAGCAAGCAGTGTCTGTCCCGGTTTTAACGACGCCGTAATCATTGCCTGTATACCGGCGGTAGAGCCGCCGGTTATAATAAAGCTTTCGTCACTTTTAAACAGCTTTGATAAAAGCTGTTTTGATTCCTTGACAAACTGGCGCGGATGATGAAGATTTTCCGTATAGGTTAGCTCCGTAACATCACAGTTAATCAGCTCATTTGCAAGTCCTCTGCCGTTCTTATGTCCCGGCATTGCAAATGATATTCTGTTTTGCTTGTAATAATCTAAAATGCGTGTATATAAGGGCGTATTCATTTCTGCTCCATTTCATTAAAATCCGCCCTATCCAAAGGCGGCAAGTGTATTTCGGACAAAGCAATGTCATTTAGGTTTGAGCGGCGAATTGTACCGCCTGTCAAAAAAGTACGCGGCAGCCGCCATATAGCGATTAAAAGCTCACCTTCTTTAAGTGTGAGTTTTGCATCGGAAAAGATAATGCGTCCTTAACCTATTCCTAAAAATGCGGAGGACATATTTAGTTATAATATATTATACAAAAAATTTGTTCGTATGTAAAGAGAATAATTGAAATTTTTACAGAATAGTGGTATAATATCAATAAATAATAATTTATAAAGGAGAGCAACTTATGAATGTACATGAGGCAATATTAAGCAGAAGAACAATCCGAAAATTCAGACAGGATAAAATTGAAAAAGACAAGCTTATCACACTTATCGACTGTGCACGTCTTGCCGCATACGGCGCAAATATGCAGCCGTTAAAATTTGCGGTTATTGATGATAAAGCCACTCTCGACAAAATATTTCCAAACACAAAATGGGCGGCATATCTTCCCGACGGAACACCTAAAGAAAATGAGCGTCCGACGGCATATATCGCCATTCTCGGCGACAGCGCCATAAAACCCTCAAAGGTATTCGAGGTTGAAGCAGGCGCGGCTGTTACAACAATGATGCTTGAAGCGGTAGAAATGGGGTTGGGCAGCTGTTGGCTCGGCGCTATACAGCGTGAGGAAATAAAAAAAATCCTTGCCTTGGATGAAAGTCTGGAGCTTGTATATCTTCTTGCTTTGGGTTATCCTGCCCAGGAAAGCAAGGCTGTTGAAATGAATAACGGCGAAATAAAATATTATCTTGATGAAAACGACACAATAAATGTTCCTAAGCGCTCATTAGAGGATATAATTGTTAATATATAGCTGCAAAATAATAACTGCCGAGGTATCAACCTACGGCAGTTAGTTACTTTACAGTATTTTATTTCTTTCGCTTATAGCTTGTTTTATTCTTCAGCAAAGCTCTCAATTTATCCGTATCCTCTGATTTCATATTATTCTTGTCCACAACGCTTGCGCTTTCAGGAGTGTGAAAAATATAAAAATACTGATTTGTTTCTATAGTTTTGTATATTTCCGAATATCTGTAATTTTCAGTGTCCCCCGATGCTCTTTCAGTCATGCTGTCCTCATAAAAATCAAAATAAGTAGATGAGCGCGTATTCTTCATTTTGCGGTAATGGCTTCGATATGCGTTCCGCGGATATACTATTAAAAGCAATCCGAGCCATACGCATATTCCCGTCCACAGCAGCGGCATATTATTATAGTAAATATACGCTCCCGCAACAAACATAATTATTGAAATAATTAATGTGATAACATTTACTCTTTTGTATTTTTCACTATAATACATTCTAAAAAAATTTTTATACAGCATAGGATTTGTTTCCGTATGTGTTGAAATAATCTTTGTTTCTTTCATAGCAAGCCTTTCTGTTACAGCAAAAATCGTTTTGCAAATCCGCCGAGCAATGATGATAAATACGCAAATACAGCATAAACGCAAAGAGATACCGAAAATCCCAATACAACATTATATACAGTTTCAAAATCGTAGTACATCACAATTGAAATTGTAGAAATTATCGTGAGCAAAAGCGGAAATTTGCCGTCAAATCCATTTCGTATAGCATAGAAAAATCCAACTGCAAACAAAAAAATCGGATTAAACGTATACATGAAAAGCTGAGCGAGAATTATACGTCCGTTTTCACCCATGAACACAAAAAACAATGGCACAATATGGAACATAAGTATTGCCGTAACAAGATACATTTTTGCGCTTTCCATATTAAAATGCCCTTTAATAATAATTCCCTTAGGCTGTTTTAATGATTTTCTTCTTTGTTTTTTACTCATATTTATGACCATTAAATCCTTTCTCAAAACTAAAGCCTGAAAGAAAATCGTTTAAACTGCCACTTTGCAGCGAGTGGCGCTGTACAATATGTACCGCTCCGAGTAAAAAGCGGTAAGATAAGTGATTTTATTCAGGCTCTTCTACATTTCAGCAATGAGCCTCTTGCATTGATTATAATCTGACGCTTTCTCCTTGGGAATTCAGATATTTTTTCAATTCCATTATTTCTATTTCCTTAAAGTGGAACAGACTTGCGGCAAGCACTGCATCTGCCTTTCCTTCACGGAATGCATCCAGAAAATGCTCCATTGTTCCTGCGCCGCCTGACGCAATTACAGGTATTTTAGCATTTTCACTTATTGCTCTTGTAAGCTCAATATCGTAGCCTGCCTTTGTGCCGTCACAATCCATACTGGTAAGCAGTATTTCTCCCGCGCCAAGCTCCTCAGCCTTTTTTGCCCATTCAACTGCGTCTATACCTGTATTTACACGGCCGCCGTTAAGATAAACATCCCAGCCGCCGCCTTCACGACGCTTTGCGTCAATAGCGCAGACAACACACTGACTTCCGAATTTTTCAGCCGCTTCCCTTATAAGCTCCGGTCGTTTAATTGCCGCGCTGTTTACGGCTACCTTGTCCGCTCCGGCATTAAGAATACGCCTAAAATCCTCAACCGTTCTTATGCCGCCGCCGACAGTAAACGGTATAAATACCTGCTTTGCTACTGCCTCTACCATATCTGTAACTGTTTCACGGGCATCAGATGAAGCTGTTATATCAAGAAATACAAGCTCATCAGCTCCCGCTTTATCATATACACGGGCACATTCCACAGGATCACCGGCATCTACAAGATTAACAAAATTAACACCCTTGACAACTCTTCCGTTATTCACGTCAAGACAGGGAATTATTCTCTTTGCGTACATTTCATATTCCTTTCCCGCTATAAATTACAGCGATATAAAATTCTTTAAAATCTGCATACCGGTACTTCCGCTTTTTTCCGGATGGAACTGTGTTGCAAAAACATTTCCTTCCTCAACCGCTATACCAAGCTTCTCGCCATATTCTGTATAAGCTGAAACTACTTTTTCGTCCTTCGCCTTCAAATAGTAGGAATGAACAAAATATACAAACGGCTTTTCTCCAAGTCCCTTTAAAATTTTGCTTTCCTTTGAAACTGCAATGTCATTCCAGCCTATGTGCGGAATTTTCAGACCTCTGTCCGGTATTTTTATTATTTTGCCCTTAAAAATTCCCAAACCTTTTATTCCGGGAGCTTCTTCGCTTTCCTCAAACATAAGCTGCAATCCGAGACATATTCCAAGCAGCGGTGTGCCGCTCTGAGCCACTCTGCAAACCACTTCATCAAGGTTATTCTTTTTCAGGCAATCCATTGCGTCGCCAAACGCTCCTACTCCGGGTAAGATTACCTTATCCGCCGCAAGAATTTCATTTGCATCTCCCGTTATCACAGAAGGCTCGCCGAGAAAATCAAGCGCATTCTTTACACTGTGCAGATTTCCCGCGCCATAATCTATTATTGCAATCATAATTTTCCTCCTTGATAAATCCGTATGAGCTTAATTACAGTAAAAATTTTCTCATCAAATATTTTTCATTAGTCAAAAATCCGTTTATCGGATATTCTAAATATTACTGATTTATTTTAACATAAATTTTATAATCATGCAATATTAAAAAAAGATTTTTAATTATCATTCCTGACCAATAGTCAATAATACAAATAATAAAGGAGTTATTTAAAAAGGAGATGACTTTGCCATCTCCTTAAAAATCCTGATTATTCAGCAGCAGCTGTTGTTTCAGGTGTCTCTGCCTCCTCTGAAACATTCTCCGGTTCAGTTTCAGCCTCATTTAAGCTGTTTTCTTCTTCCTTAGCAGCCTTTTCGCTTTCTATTCTCTGCTGTCTGTTAAATTCATCGACAGTATTTCTGATTTCCTTCCACTGAGTGTCGCCTGTAACTTCATCGCCTAAATTGTAGTTTTGCTTGAATTCTTCAATACGATCCTCACCTACATATACGCTAAGACGAACCTCGCCTTCAGCTTCACCCCATGTTGTTTCCTCTGTGATTGTATCCGGGAACTGCAAGGTTGACTTTAATGTTGCAAAATCCATGCCGTACATTTCAGCCATTCTTGAACATGGAATTGTGTAATACGCAGCTGACTCTGATGTGTTTGCAGGCATATCAGCCGGCAAACTATATTCCTCAAGGAAATCTGCAAGCTCCATACCTGAGCTTTCAGCAACCTCTGCAATTGTTCTTCCGCTTACGTCAACATAGCCCGCTTTGTTATACTTATTGAACAGGCTCGGACCAATCTTAATACCTAAAACAACAAGCGCTATTACAAGTACCACCGCTACAGCGCCTACTACAACCGGAACTACCGGGAACTTCTTAGTTTCAGTCACCATTTTTTCGACAGATGCATCCGCATTAACATTTGCCACTGTTTCAGCCACAACATCGTCAGAAACAGGTTCTTCATCTGCATTGTTTTCAGCTTCGTTTGTACCTTCAGTTTCAGTAGCTTCTGAAGCTTCTTCAACCGCTTCAGAAATAACCTCAGCAACCTCAGGCGCTTCTTCAATAGACTCAGCAGAATTTTCAACTGCCTCTAATTCTTCATTCAAATTTTTCTCTTCATTCATTATAAATAATCTCCTTTATTTATTATTCAGCCGGTGCAGCTGTTGCTTCTGCGGCTGCATCAGCATCTGCGGCAGGCGCTGCTGTTGCCGAGCTTAATTCAGAAATCTTAGCTTCTATAATTTTCTGAAAATCGCCGTATGTGGTTTGTTCGTTAACCTCATCGCCTAAATTATATGCCTGCTTATACTGTGCAAGCTGTTCTTCACCAAAGTATTTTCCAACAGGAATTATAGGCTCAACGTCCTTCCAGAGTGTATCCTTTGTAACCTTTCCTGTAAGCTCCCAGTCCTCCATTACCGCATCAATATCAAGAGGCTCTTCGCTTCCTTCGTTTGCCATGGTCATATACTTTTCAAAAGTCATATAACCATACAAATCATTAACCGGTGTTTCTCCGTTTACATCCGCAGAATTTTCTAATCCGTATTGAGTCAAATATTCCTCAACAGTCATTCCTGCTTCTTCGGCTGCGTACTCAACAGTCTTTGGCATTTCACCATTGGCAATTTTATTATCAATTACGTTCTTCGCAATTTTGCCGTATGTGGCGAAAACCCCCAAACCCAAAACCGCAATAATCACAACAACAATAATCAGTGTTGTAATTTTATCTGAACCGGTTGAAGATTTTCTTTCACTTCCTTTGTTCATTAAAAGTTCTCCTTTCTGTTTGTATCGCATAAATGCGTTATTAAATCATCCTATACAATATATCACTTTACAGCAAAAAAATCAATATGTTTTTATTAAAACTTTGTTAATTTTTTATTAATAAAGCTTTCTGCCATCATTATATGTCCCCGAACGTCAATAAAAGGGGGTGTTGCGTTAAGCAACGCTCCCTTTTGGGGCTGAATGAATTTAGATGCAGAATGCACGAAACGAAGTAAAATGCGGATTTTTCCGCATTTTGCCTTGCCCGAAGGCGTACGAGGGTACGTCGAGCGGTGAGTTTCG
>JALEPO010000064.1 GCA_022768695.1 Clostridia bacterium | reverse complement strand
ACACCCTTTATTAAATAGTGAACATCCCTATGTATAAATGAACTCTCAAAATCTCTTAGTAGTAAACAACCCCAATTCCTACTACGATTTTACTACTAACGGTGTCCGCAATTTGCACTTATCTGCCGTATTTTGCACAGTGCGTTCTGCCAAATGCTGTTTTTGATGCGTTTTGCGGACACCGCAAATACGGGCAAAACACGGCACTTTACAGCTTTTTATGAAAGGAAAATATTATGATTAAGATACTATTTGTCTGCCACGGCAATATATGCCGTTCACCAATGGCAGAGTTCGTTTTTAAGGATATAGCAGAGAAGTGCGGTGTTGCTGATAAGCTTTACATAGCCTCGGCAGCAACAAGCACGGAGGAAATAGGAAACGGAGTTCATCGCGGAACACGTGATAAGCTGCGTGAGCATGGAATTTCAACTGATGGTAAATATGCGGTTCAGATTGTGAAATCCGATTATTCAAAATACGATTTTCTTATAGGTATGGATAGATGGAATATACAGAATATGAATCGTATGCTTGGAGGAGATTCTGAAGGAAAAATATATAAATTGCTTGATTTTACTGACAGGAAAGGCGATATTGCAGACCCTTGGTATACAGGAGATTTTGATGCTACATATGCAGATGTTCTTGAGGGCTGTATTGGTTTAATGGATTATCTCGACACAAATGGATACATTGAATAAAAGTACAACAATTACTGAATATTATTCACAACCAATGAATAATATTAAAAAATATGTAAAATTTTAAAAAAATACTTGCATTTTTATTCAAGCTGGTGTATAATACTGTCTATGACAAATTGGAGGTATAAAAGATGTTAGACGAAGTAATTGCACTCGACAGGAAATATTATATGAATACCTTTGGTGACCGTCTTCCCGTATGCTTTACGGATGGCAGCGGAATGAAGCTTATTGCGGATAACGGTAAGGAATATTACGATTATCTGGGCGGTATAGCTGTAAATGCTTTAGGACACGGTCATCCGAGATTTATCGGTGCATTAAAAAATCAGCTTGATAAGATTATACATACATCAAGCTTGTATTATATAGAAAATCAGGCTAAGCTTGCAAAGAAACTTGTGGAAAGCACCTGTGCTGATAAGGTGTTTTTTGCCAACAGCGGCGCTGAAGCGAACGAAGGTGCGTTTAAGCTTGCTAAAATTTATTTTTATAAAAAGGGAATTGAAAAGAACGAGATTATAACTCTTGACAAATCGTTCCATGGAAGAACCTTGGCAACTGTTGCGGCAACCGGTCAGGAGAAGTATCAGAAGCCGTACAAGCCTCTCACACCGGGATTTATACAGGTTGAGCCTAATAATTATGAGGCTATGGAGGCTGCTGTTACAGACAAAACTGCTGCAATTATGATTGAGCTTATTCAGGGTGAAAGCGGCGTGCATCCTATGGATGAGGAATATGTGCAGAAATTGAGAAGGCTTTGCGATGAAAAGGGTATTCTGCTTATATTCGACGAGGTGCAGACCGGTATCGGAAGAACGGGACATCTGTTTGCACATCAAATGTACGGTGTATATCCGGATATTTTCACAGCTGCAAAGGCATTGGGCGGTGGAATACCAATAGGTGCCGTATGCGCAACTGCTGAAGTAGCTTCTGCATTTGAGCCGGGTGATCATGGAACAACATTTGGCGGAAATCCGTTTGCAACTGCCGCAGGATTAGCAGTACTTAATATTTTAGAGGATGAAAATCTTATTGAAAATGCCAATAAAATGGGAACATTTTTTAAGGAAAAGCTCTTAAAGCTGCAAAGCAAGCATAGCGATAAAATTACGGAAATACGTTCAGCCGGCTTGCTTATCGGCATTGAATTAAAAACAGAAATTGCAAAAGCAGTATTCAATAAGCTGTTTAATGATGGCTTTCTGACAAGTCTGTGCGGAGGAAATACAATAAGAATTGCTCCGCCGCTTATTATAAACAAGCTGGATATTGAATTGTTTGTAAGTGAGTTGGATACGGTATTAAAGGAAATATAGGGAGGAAATGAATATGAAGGATTTAATCAGTTTGCATGACCTTACTGCGGATGAAGTGAAAGGTCTTTTAGATTTGGGCTTAAAGTTAAAAAAGGAATTAAAGAGTGGTATTGCTCATCCTATCTTAAAGGGTAAAACTCTTGGTATGATTTTCACAAAATCATCAACGAGAACACGAGTTTCATTTGAAGTCGGCATGACTCAGCTTGGCGGTTATCCACTGTTCCTTTCATCAAATGACATACAGCTTGGACGCGGTGAAACAATTCATGACACAGCAAAGGTATTAGAACGTTATCTTGACGGAATTATGATTCGTACATATGCGCATTCAGATGTGCTGGAGCTTGCTGACGAAGCGAATATTCCTGTAATAAATGCGCTTACTGATTTGCTGCATCCATGTCAGGTTCTTGCTGATTTGATGACAGCATATGAGCATAAGGGTAAGCTTGAAGGCTTGAAGCTTGCTTATATCGGTGACGGAAATAACATGGCTCATTCACTGATGTATGGCTGTGCCAAGGCGGGAATGAATTGTGCTATTGCCACTCCTTCCGGCTACCAGTGTGACGCTGAGGTTGTTGAAAATGCGAAGTCAGATTTCAAAGCAAGCGGAAGGGAACTGATTATCACACAAGACCCCGTTGAGGCAATTAAGAACGCAGATGTTGTATATACAGATACATGGGTATCAATGGGACAGGAGGCTGAAAAAGCTGAAAGACTAAAGATATTTACACCTTATCAGGTAAATAAGGAGCTTTTTGCTCATGCTGACAGTGAAGCAGTATTTATGCATTGTCTGCCTGCATATCGCGGCTATGAAGTTACCGAGGATGTAATCGACGGGCCGCAAAGCGTGATTTTTGACGAGGCTGAAAATCGTCTTCATGCTCAGAAGGCTGTAATGGCAACGTTGATGGGTTAATCTGATTGGAGGAAAAATAGAAATGCTATCTGATTATCAGTCACTGTTGCAGATTCGTCTTGCAAATTATGATGATATTCCTGCAATTATGAGCATTACAAGAGAAGCCTTTGTAAAATACCAGCAGCTTTCAGGTGTGGAAAAGCTTGCCGCTCTGGAAGAAAGCTATAACGACGTAAAACATGATATAAACACAAAGGTAGTACTTATTGCATTGTCCGATGGCGAGCCTGTAGGAAGTGTAAGAGTTGAAATTCTGCCTGACCATACAGCGTATCTGTCACGCTTCTGCGTTAAGGTTACAAGCCAGAATAATGGTATAGGAAAATCGATAATGAATCTTGTTGACAGAATTATGATAAAAAAGGGAGTAACAAAAATCTCGCTCCATACCGGCGCAAAGGTGACCTCGCTTGTAAGATTTTATTACGGACGCGGTTTCTACATAGATTCAACCGATAAGTCGCGCGGATATGTCCGTGCATTGCTTGTAAAGGATTATCCTCATAAGGAATGTTAATTTTAAATAAACAGAAATCACCGCTGAATTTATTTCAACGGTGATTTTTAGATTTACAAAGTTGTGGAATTGCAGCATAATAGCTGCAACATAGTCTGATATATTTATACAGTCGGGTTACTGTCTTATATTTTGTCAATATCATTATCTAAATTTGCCAGCTCAGAGGCAGGAATGTTTACAAGACCTATAGTTTTAATATGCGTCAGTTCTTCGGCATTATCCGGCTTATCGCCCTCGTCCGCGAATACAGGCTCAATATAAAGCATATCTTTTTTTATGAAACCGGCTATAGGTACATTTTGTTTAATCATCTCCTGTGCTACAAAGCGCGCTATCAGATTGCCTCCGATGTCGTTGGTGTGGGTGTAATCACGGTCAGTGCCGTTGCCCCAGAAAAATCCCCATGATTTAACAGGTCCGGCAGCCTCAAAATATTCCGTTGTACGCGTCCATAAATCTATAAATGCAACATTCATTTCCTCCGCTACAGACTTAACCGCATTTCTGTATTCGCCTAAGAGATTTAAAAGCGTTCCGTCCTCTTGGAAAATTATACGGTTAATCGGAGAGCATAGAATTGGAGTCGCACCGTGCTCGCGGGCAAAATTCACATAGTAGCGCAGATTATCCGCATAACCACCGTGAGCGTCAAGCACATCGACTTTCTGATCGTTATGTCCGAACTCAACTATAAGATAATCTCCTTCTTTGATTTTATCTTTGAACGCTGTCCAGTTAATATCTTTAAAATCCTGTGTTGTAGAGCCGGATTGTGCATGGTTTGAAACAGCGATTCCGTTTTTTAAAAACTGAGGAAACATCTGTCCCCACCCGCAGTAGGTTGACAGCGGATTGTATGGATATTCCGCCGGCTGATCGGTTACGGTTGAATCGCCGGCAATGTATATTGTAGGCACTGTAATGGGAGAAACAGCCGCAGTTGCCGTTATATCGCCGTCACACATGATATATATGCTTACATTTTCAACATTTTGATATTCGGCATCACGCTTATGTACATCGCATACGTTTGCTATGAATGTTATATCCATTTCAGAGTTTTTCTTTATTTCAACATTTTGTGCCATAAAACGTCGGCTTTGTGAAAGCAGTGAAAAAACAGTATCCTCATGTGCTTTTATGGTAACACATACCTCATAGTTCCCATTGGGAACCGGAATTTGAATAAGTAACGGTTCGTTTTTCATTATTTTAAAATACCCTTTCTGTACGCGTCAACAAGCGCGTGTAAATCCTGAATTTTTTTGTTAAGTGTTTTTCCTGTATCAGTATCCTCAACAAGAAGACGTGAGGGGGCATATTCTATTACGTCGAGCGTGGAATAAATATCCTTTTCCTCCTTGATTGCGCTATCGACAGACTCAAATGCATCATGCGCGCTCAGCAGCAGACCGTGGGAATTAAACAGCAGCGTATATCCTGCAATTCCTGTCTGTGCCTGATAAGCCCGTGAAAGACCTCCGTCAATAACAAGAAGCTTTCCGTTGGCTTTGATTGGACTTTCACCCTTTTTTATTTTAACCGGAACATGACCGTTGATAATATGTGAAAATGACTTTGGATCAATTCCAAATTCGCGCAGTATTTTATCGCAGGTTTTTACGCTTTCAACATGATGATAATATTCGTCCTTAATCTCAACCCATGTGGACTCATCGTCTATAAAATAGCGTTCAAAGCTTGTCATTTTGTTTTTGCCATATACGGGAGAATATCTTCCGCACCATAGATACCATAAGAAGTCCTCTCCATATGTTTTTTCCGGAGAGCCGTTGCGCGCAAAATATCCTTCTCTTGCGATAAGCTCGGCTTTGTCAAGAAAACGTTTTCCGCTGTATTTCTCACCGCAAATCTCGACCTCTGTGAAGCTTCCGTCTGCGTTCATAGGAATGCAGCCGTGATAAAGCAGATTGTTATTTATGCATAGATAAATGCTGCCTTTTGAATAAATGAATTTTATATGCTCCTGAAGCTTCTCTGAATGTAAAAATGACGAGCGCAGTGATTCCATAAGCTCCTGTTCGGCTTCTGTAAGCTTATAAGGGTCGGCAGGGTCTATTGTCGGGAAATTAGTGTCTTTTAATTTATATGTTTTGCCCTCGATTTTTATTGTGCCTTTTTCGTAATCTATCTTATCCAGAAGCAGATGATTATCCATCTCAAATTCAGGATGATTTATAATAATCTGACCTTCAAGCTTGAAGCGTATAATTGAAATTGCCTTATGCATTTTAGCCCAGAAGTTTGCGTCATGCTGGCTTATTGATATGCGGTTGGGATTGCGTGGTATAAAACACTCGCACGGATCATCCATATATGTTTCAAGAGCGAACACAGTAAGCGGACGCATATTTATTCCGTAGCCGTCCTCAAGACAGTCGAAATTAGAATATTTTGTAGAAATGCAAAGTACATTTGCTATACACGCAAGGCTGCCTGCCGCAGCGCCCATCCATTCTACATCGTGGTTGCCCCATTGAATATCAACGCTGTGATATTGACTTAGTGTGTCAAGAATAATATCGGCGCGGGGACCTCTGTCAAAAATATCACCGATAATATGCAGCTTTCCTATTGCGAGATTTTGAATAAGCTTTGAGATGTCCACAATGAAAGCGTCCGCCTGTCCCATTTCCACTATTGTGGCAATTGCTTCGTTATAATATTCCTCCTGATCGGAGCCGAAATCCGTGTTTGAATGTATAAGCTCATCTATAATATCTCCAAAGGATTCGGGAAGCAGCTTTCTGATTTTTGCGCGCGTGTATTTTGACGCGACAACACGACATATTTCAATCAGGCGATGAAGTGTAATTTTATACCAGTCATCGATATTGGAAACTTCGCGTTTTATTAAATCAAGCTTTTGTTCCGGATAATAGATTAGCGTAGAAAGAATTTCTCGGTCGCGCTCTGATAAGGTTCTGCCATAGATTGACGTAATTTTGTCTTTTATAACGCCTGAGGCGTTCTTAAGAATGTGCAGAAAAGATTCATATTCACCGTGAATGTCACTCATAAAATGCTCGGTAAGCTTTGGCAGCTTTTGCCTTGACTGAAGCGTTATGATTTCCGAACACGCCGAACTGATTGTTGGATATTGTTCTGATAAAAGACGAAGATAATCAATATCGTAATCCATTTTAATACTCCTCTCATTTTTTATATGTAATTATATATTAAGCTTAAAATAGCGCTTTGTGCCTCTATATAAATAATTCAGTTATAAAAACAACTATAACCGCTGCAATAGCTGCGGGCATAAGTCCTAAATCAAAATAGGCGAGGATAAGCGCGGCGGCAAATCCCAGACTTGCCGAAATAACCGAACCGGTACAGTGGAATATTGCCGGAAAGGTCATTGCCCCAAGAACCGCATATGGCATATAATATAAAAATGATTTGAACCATTTTGAATTTATTTCCTTTTGAAAAAGACACAGCGGTACTGCACGGATAATATATGTAACCGCAGCCATAATTATGATGGATAAAGTCAGCTTCATAACGTATCCTCCTTTTTTGGGAAAAATACTGCGCCAAATGCTGAGGCGGCTATGGCTGTAATGATAGTTGCCCAGCCTGATGAAATAGCTTTTATGCCGTAATAGAAAATGCAGCTTACCGCAATCGCAAATATTAAAACTGCCAAAATCCCTTTGTTGTGCTTTGCCGCCGGAATAAATATTGCGATAAACATTGCATAGAGCGTTATACCCATTGCAGAAACTACTGACGGAGGCAGAATGTTATTGGTCAGTGCACCGAGTACAGTGCCTAATGTCCAGCCTATATAGGGGATAATTATAAGTCCTGCCATAAAAGAGGCACTCACCTTATTAGGCATGGTTGAAGCTACTGTATATATTTCATCGGTAATTCCGGCTGATACGAGCATACGCTTAACAAGCGGCAGCTTCTCTATTTTTTGAGAAAGCGCAAGCGACATCAGCATATATCTTAAATTTATAACAAATGTAGTTATTCCTATTTCTGTAAGTCCGGCACCTGCAAGAATAAGGTTCATACCGGCGAACTGTCCGGCTGATGTAAGATTTGTCATTGAAATTATTATTGATGCCCAAATTGGCATTCCACCTTTTACAGCGAGCATACCAAAAGAGAATGCTACTGGTATGTATCCAAGCGCAATAGGCATTCCGAGTCTTGCACCATGTAAAAATTCGGGTGTTTTCAAGCTTTTATTTCTCCTTTTCCTTTAAGTCCGGAACGGTGTAGTCATCAAACATTTTGCTTGCTGTTTCATACGGAACGGAATATCCGTAAACCGGACCGGATTTTGTATTCATTAGTTTGTTGTTTTTTAATATGTAAACGCGGTCTGTTTCATTTATATTTTCCAGTGTGATTTCTGATTTTACAGACGGATTAAGCACATCAAACGGCGGAAGCTCTTTTTCATCTAAGCGGCAGCTTGTAAGAGTGTCATTATCATAGGAAGCGATTACAAAAGTGACCTTCTGCGGTGAGGGCTTAAGATTTTGCAGCTCAATATGATTTGAGTCGTGTAAAACAGAGGCTTTTAATGTAATGTCATTACTCACACCGTAAATACCAAGCTTATCCGAAATAAATTCCGAAAATTCCTGACGTATAAGATCCTCCGCTATAAGCCGCGCCATTTGACCTGCGCCCTCGCGGTTTGCATGGAGCGGATCCTGCTCGCCCGACCAGTTTATCCAGTATAATTTTTTTGTATCCTCTTGTCCTATTTGCGAAAAATAGGCGGAGGAAATATTATGTAAATCTACATAATGAATATTTTCGTCCTTGGCAACCTGCATTGAAATATTTTTGTACCATCGATTGGGTTCGTAGAATATACCGTCACTTTTGAAGTCGCAGAGCATACCCTCAGTAGTGATAATAATTGGTATACCGCCTTTTTTCTTTGTACGCTGAACCATTTCCGTCATAGATGCTTTAAATTCATTTTCGTTTGAATAGTTTTGGTCATTTATCCCAAAGCCTACTATAAAATAGTCACCGGGCTGCATGAGTGTTTCGATAGCTTCAAACTGACCGCTATTAAGAAAGCCCTTTGCATATTGACCGCCGGTGGCAAAATTATGAACATAGAAGCTGTCGGGAATATAATTTTGCAGCATTTGTCCCCAGCCGCCGGGATAACCCGCTTCCAAGGGCGCGGAAACGTTAAGAGGATAATAGGAAGCGGTGATTGAATCGCCGCCAATAAAAATACGCGTCCGACGCGGATGATTGGCAGGGATCTTTGTGATCTCCAGTGCTGAAACAGAAAATGACGTATCCTCCTTGCCGGCTGTGGCGAGAATATTTAGCTGACCGTCTGTTACCGGTATTTCAACCTCGCTTACAGCATTGTTGCCTGTCATATTCATAATTGCATACTGACCTTCGGCGGCTATGCTCATACATTCAACATCTCCGGAATATATCTTGATGCTGTACAGTCCTTCAGGCAAATCGACGTTAAAGGAAGCGTCGCTTTTTGTGCCGGGCTTATTGAATTTTACTGCGTCAGCTAAAATTCCCTTTCCTGACGCGGGCACATTTTCAACATAAACCTCAGAAACATGGTTAAAGCCGTAGCCTTTATCTTTTGAATATTTATTCATCGCATCAACCGATATATACCCCTGTTCGGGGTGGGCACCGAAATCAAAAAGCAGCGTTCCGCCGTCTTGTATCGATAATCCGGCTGCCGAAGCGGAGGACAGAGGCAGCAGACAGAGCGCAGCAGTTATTAATGCTTTTTTCATAAATTCATCCCTCGTGTAAAATCCTGCATTTATTATATAATTATATAAAAAAATTAAATTAAAATCAATATATATTAATCACTTTTAGTAAAAAAAGACTTAAAAAATTGCCTTTGGACAGAAGAAACATAAAAACTCCTTAAATTTTGTTCAAAAATCAGACTATATAATTCTGATTTTTCTATTGCATTATTTTTGTAAATATTGTATAATACTTGTATCATGTAATATTCTGCGGTAAAAACCGTAAAAAATAAAAGAGGGAGAGATTACACATGAACAAGAAAAGAAAATTATTGTCATTGGTAACAGCCTTGGCAATAACAGCTTCCGCATTTACTGGATTTGTGATTCCGGCAAATGC
>JALEPO010000046.1 GCA_022768695.1 Clostridia bacterium | reverse complement strand
AATAAGTCCCTTGTTGTAAAGGTTTACGAAAACCTCTTTAACAGCCTTAGAGCAGCCCTCGTCCATAGTAAAGCGTTCTCTGTCCCAATCACATGACGAGCCGATTTTCTTAAGCTGATTTATAATTCTGCTGCCGTACTGATTTTTCCAGTCCCATACTCTTTCAAGGAACTTTTCACGTCCCAAATCGTAACGTGTAAGTCCTTCCTTTTCACGAAGCTCCGCTTCAACCTTAATCTGTGTTGCGATACCTGCGTGGTCTGTACCGGGTACCCACAGTGCGCTGTATCCCTGCATTCTCTTGTAACGGATAAGAATATCCTGCAAGGTTTCGTCAAGCGCGTGACCCATATGCAGCTGACCTGTTACGTTCGGGGGCGGAATAACGATTGTGAAAGGCTTTTTGCTCTTGTCAACCTCTGCGTGGAAATAACCCTTTTCTACCCATTCGTTATATAATCTGTCCTCAAAATCCGCCGGATTATAATTTTTTGCTATATTTTTTGCGTCTTCCATTTTATAAATATTAACTCCTTTTTTTAATTCTCAATCTGTTTCTTAATATCCCGTATTCATCAGACTCGGAACACCGTGATAAACATAATCACGGCAATCAAAAGTGCAATAAACTTCATAGATACAATCGCCTTTTCCGATGGCTCTAAAACTCCGAAAAACCTTTTGAGAATCCATTCTCCTTTAAAGGTAAGAACTGCCGCTGCAGCACATAGTGCTATTATTAAAATTTTAATAAGCATCAAATCCCACCTCCCAAAATCATAGAATACTATTGAATAATTATCTCATTTTATTATCATTTTGTCAAGATAAATTACGAATAAAGCACGGAAAATATCACATAATATATTTAATCCGAATAATTCCGGAACTTTAAGAATAAATATAACTGATGAAAAACTACAGAGGAGGATACAATTCATGGATAACACAACATCAAACAATCAAGCAGTAATAATAGGAACAATAGAGGACGAATTTGTTCTGAATCACGAAATTTATGCAGAAAAATTCTATACCTGCACAGTGAAAATACCGCGTCTGAGCGGAACATATGATGATATACGCGTAATGGTTTCCGAAAGACTTATAATGGACAGCAGCTTTAACATAGGCGATAAGGTTGAAATCACCGGACAATTCCGTTCCTACAACAGCTACGAAAACGGTGATAATAAATTACTTTTAACGGTTTTTGCAAAGGATATAGTACATTTTACGGGAGAGGAAAGCAAAAATCCCAATTCGCTTTACATTAACGGCTTTATATGCAAAGCGCCTGTTTACCGTACTACACCCTTCGGCAGAGAGATAACTGATCTGCTTGTTGCCGTAAACCGAAGCTACAACAAATCGGACTACATACCCATTATAGCATGGGGCAGAAACGCCAGATTTGCAAAAAATCTGAATGTGGGCGATAACATAAAAATTTGGGGACGAATACAATCAAGGAAATATCAAAAGCGCTTGTCCGAAGAGGAGGTAATAACAAAAACCGCCTATGAGGTTTCAATAAACCGTATGGAGCTTGTTACGGAGGAGAACGAAAACGAGAGTGAATAACAGAAAAAAAGCTTAAAAGGAGTTAAAAATCTCCATAGCCTTTCCGCTTGCAAAAAGAAAATAGCTTTATTGCAGGCGGATAAGGCATTAAATGCTGATTTATGTGCGTTTTTACAACTCCTTTTTGAATTTAATAACCGATATTATTTAAAAGCTGTCCGGAACAGGCTCACCGAACACCGGAAGTCCGTTCTCGTCATATGTAAACACTTTTGCCCTTGCATGACGGTTCGGGTCATGAAGCGGATCGCCCGTTATTCTCTTATAATTGCGGCTGTGGTAAATCAGCACGTCCTTATCGCCGTCAGTTGTGAAGCTGTTATGACCGGGTCCGTACTGGCTGTTTTCCTCGCTCGTCTTAAACACAGGCTTATCACTCTTATGCCACGAAGCCTTATCCAGCAAATCAGCATTTTCATCAGCCCACAGCATACCCATACAATAACGGTGCCCCGTATCGGATGCCGAATATGTAAGTATCACCTTTCCATTTCTTATAAGCACCGCAGGGCCTTCATTCACCCTAAAGCCCTGTATCTCCCAATCATATTCCGGAGTTGTAAGCATTACCGGCTTGCTCTTTAATGTCCACGGATTTTTCATGGAGGCTATATATATGTTAGAGCCTTCTGTTTCATCAACTTTCTGCGCCCAGCATACATACTGCTGTCCTTTGTGAATAAAGCTTGTCATGTCAAGTGAAAAGCTTTCCACCCCTACATTTATTCTGCCCTTTTCAACCCATGTTCCCATTATCGGATCTTCATCCTCGCACATAAGAATATACGGTCTTATTGCCCATATATCGTCACGGTCGCTTGCGGTAAAGTAAATATACCACACACCGTCTATAAAATGTATTTCAGGCGCCCATATATAGCCACTCATTGCGCCATCAAAGTGACGCTTCCAAATCATTTTCGAATTTGTCGTAAGCAACCCATTCAAAGTTTTTGAACGTCGCAGCTCAATGCCGTCATACTGCGGTATAGAGCCGGTAAAATAATAATATCCGTCCGTATGCTTGTAGCACCACGGATCAGCGCGCTGATAAACCAGCGGACTATTATATGTTTGTTTTTCATCCATAATTATAACCATTAAATCCTTTCTTGAAACAAAAGTCTGAAATAAAACCGTTCAGATTGCGCTTTTCAGCAAGCGGTGCTGTGATTTTATTCAAGCTTATCATCTTTCGTTCTTCAAAAATCAAGAGTAATCATACCACTATAAAAGCCGTTTTTCAAGTATTTTTTTTCAATTTATTTTCTCTTTTGACAACCATTGTTATCTATCACAAAATTATCGCTGTAAATCAGCTCAGAAACTGTAACAAATTCATAATTTTCACCGAGAACTTTTAAAATTTCAGGCAATATCTTCGCAGTATTCGCTGTACCATTATGTAATAAAATTATATCCCCTGCCTTTGTTTTTGAGGTAGAACGTCTGAAAATAGATTCCGCGTCAGCATCACCGTAATCTATTCCGTCTACAGACCACTGAATATATGTTTTTCCGATGCTCTCCGCCGCCGTAACAACAGTATTATTGTACCCGCCCGACGGCGCTCTCATCAAAACAGGCGCTTCTCCGACAATATTTTTCACTATATCATCGCATTTTTTTAAATCGCTGCATATTTCATCAGCGCCAAGCTTGGTATAATCAGCATGGTTATAGGAATGATTGCCTATTTCATGTCCGCGATTTTTTATTTTCTTCAAGCTTTCGCTGTACTTCTCCGCCCAGCTTCCAAGCACAAAAAATGTAGCCTTGCAGTTATGCTCGTCAAGCGTGTCAAGAATACTGTCAATATCGTCATCATTCCACGCACAGTCAAATGTAACCGCTATTTTATTATCGTCACGCTCAACGCAGTAAATAGGAATTTCTCTCCCGTTTACATTAAATACCTCTGCTGTTTTATTAATCGAAAACAGCATAACAGGTATTATAAGTGCAGCCACTGCTATTGCGGCAATATATTTTGCCTTTACAACTATAAATTTCAAGTTAATCCCTCCTAAAATATATCAATGTAATTAATATATTTTATTCACAGGATATTACTTGTATTACAAAAGATAGGACGGCATATTCTTTCTTGCCGAACGCTTCGGCTTTTCCGGCTCTGCTTCCTTTTTCTCAGCAATTGGCTCAGACTTCTTCACAGGCGTTTTTTTATTGTCCCCATCCGATTTTTTTTCAGTTTTTGCCGCCGTCTTTTTCTGCGGCGCTTTTTGTATCTTTCCGGTCTTGGCAGAGATATTTTTCAAAAACTCCTCTTTTTCCTCCACGCTCTCAATAGGAACACTCTTAAATCTATCCGAAAACAGCTTGCCCGATATTTCGTATGTTCTATTAAAATATCTGGCATAACTTGTTGTAAGCGGCTTCATTGTCATAGAAATTCCGTTTGGAGCTTCTTTTACAACCATAGCGATCTCTGTTTCGGATAAACTATAGCCATACACCTCTCCCTGAGCAAAATATTTTTTCAGCAGCTCCTCAAATACAGTCTTGTCGCTGTCATTTTTAAAAAGGCATTCACCCTTAAGCTGTATAAAATACATACCTGTGCTGCTTAATTTTCTTGCCTCACGCGCCATATTATTAACCCCTTTCAGATATTATTTATTAAATTATATCACAAACACTTCAGGGACACAAAAACATTTGTATTACATTTTAAAGACAACTTGGTAATATAACCACCTTTGTCCGAATATTCATAATACAAAATACATATCAGAAAGGAATGTACAGCATGAACACATATCACAATTTAACTGTCGATGAAACAATAGAAAAGCTCGGCGGTGACACAAAAAACGGACTTACAGCAACAGAAGCTAAAAAGCGTCTTTCGCGCGACGGAAAAAATAAGCTTGCCGAAAAAAAGAAAAAAGGAATTCTGCGCAAATTTTTAGAACATTTCAATGATTTTATGGTTATAATACTTCTTGCCGCGGCAGCCATTTCCTTTGCCACATCGATTATGCAGGGAGAAGCAGATATAACCGAACCGATTATAATTCTCGCTATTGTAATACTCAACGCTCTGCTTGGAGTTATTCAGGAAAACCGCGCCGAAAAAAGTCTGGAAAGTCTGAAAAAGCTTTCTTCTCCGCACGCCGCTGTTATCCGCGACGGAAAGGAAACGATAATCAACGCCGACGAGGTGGTTGTCGGCGACTTAATAAAGCTTACCGCCGGCGATCTTGTTCCGGCAGACTGCCGGCTTATAAAAACAAATAATTTAACCGTCGACGAATCATCACTTACCGGAGAATCCATGCTTACAGAAAAGGATGCCGATATTGTCCTTGATTTACTAACACCGCTTGGGGACAGAAAAAATATGGTTATGTCCTCCACCTCTGTAACAAGCGGAAAAGCATTGGCTGTAGCAGTAAAAACAGGTATGGATACCGAAGTGGGACATATAGCCTCAATGCTGATTGATAATGAGCCGCCGCAGACACCATTACAAAAAAAGCTTTCCGATACGGGCAAAATTCTCGGGACTGCCGCGCTTGTTATTTGCGGCATAATATTTATAATCGGAATATTGCAGCATCTTCCTCCGTTCGATATGTTTATGACCTCTGTTTCGCTTGCCGTCGCCGCAATTCCCGAAGGGCTTCCCGCTATTGTAACAATAATGCTTGCACTTGGCGTTATGCGTATGTCAAATCATAACGCAATAGTACGAAATCTGCCTTCAGTTGAAACACTCGGCAGCGCGTCCGTAATCTGCTCTGACAAAACAGGTACACTGACAGAAAACAAAATGACAGTTACCTCCATATATTCAAAGGATAAAAATCTGACTGTTCAGCTTGCGGCGCTTTGCTGTGATTCCAACGGTAAAAACCCAACAGAAAACGCAATTTTAAATTTTGCCCAAAGCAACGGACTAAACAAAACCGATATAGACAAAAAATATCCGCGTATTGCAGAAATACCATTTGACTCAATAAGAAAACGCATGACAACGCTTCACCGCTCTCCTAACGGATTTCAGACAATAATAAAAGGAGCGCCGGAATTTGTGCTGCCGTTTGCAACACATATAAATAACGGTCAGAAAAACATTCCTCTTACACAAGCATCAAGAAAAAAAATCCTTATTGAAAATTCAAAAATGACCGAAAAAGGCTTGAGAGTAATAGCTGTCGCATACCGCAACGACAATGCAAAAAGCGGTTCTCCCACAGAAAGAAACATGGTTTTTGCAGGACTTATCGGACTGTTTGACCCCCCGAGAAAAGAAGCTGCCGATTCTGTTACAATATGCAAAAAAGCCGGAATACATCCCGTTATGATTACCGGAGATCATGCAGGAACCGCATTTTCAATCGCCGAGCAGATAGGAATTACCAATGACCGCTCCACCGTGATAACAGGTCAGGAGCTTGACAGGATTACGGACACAGAGCTCAAGGAGCAGGTAAAAAAATATAACGTATTTGCCCGCGTTTCTCCCGAACATAAGGTACGCATTGTAAAGGCTTTTCAGGCAAACGGCGAAATCACCGCTATGACCGGCGACGGAGTAAACGACGCTCCGGCGCTAAAAATAGCAGACATCGGATGCAGTATGGGAATATCGGGTACAGATGTTGCAAAATCCGCTTCTGACATGATTCTTACCGACGATAATTTTGCAACTATCGTATATGCCGTTCACGAGGGGCGAGGAATATTCGCAAACATAAAAAAAGCGGTACAATTCTTACTGTCAAGCAATATCGGAGAAATACTAACGGTCTTTTCAGGTCTTTTGCTCAGCGGCGCGCCTCCCCTGTCCGCAATACAGCTGCTGTGGGTAAATCTTGTTACAGACTCACTTCCAGCGATAGCGCTTGGTCTTGACCCATGCGAAAATGATATTATGGAGAAGCCTCCCAGAAGCCCTAAAAAAAGTATTTTCGCAAACGGATTATGGTCATCTATAATTATCGAGGGAATGATGATTGGCGCGCTTGCATTGCTTGCTTACTCTATAGGAATAAACATTTTCGGCACCTGCGAAAAAGGAAGCACCATGGCTTTTGCGGTTTTAAGTATTTCACAGCTTGTTCACGCATTCAATATGCGAAGCGAAAAATCCGTTATCCGCGCGGGATTATTCAAAAATCCATATCTTGTAGGCTCGCTTATAGCAGGACTGCTGCTTGAAGTAAGCGTTATAATGCTTCCGCAGCTTTCAAAAATATTCAATGTTGCACCGCTTAACTTTTTGGAATGGATTATTGTCGGAGCAATATCCATACTTCCGCTTATAATAGTCGAATTGCAGAAATTATTTTCACAAATCCTTAAAAGATAGGTACTCCTTACTATTGCGTTTCATTGCAAAAGCTGATATAATACAAGGGAAAAATCTTTTTTGAAGCAGATTTTCATCTTCATATATTTCACAGGCGAAAGGATTTTGCTTAATATGAATACGCTAAATGATTTACAGCCAAACGAGTCAGGAATTATAACGGAAATAAATCTTATAGGAATTATGAAACGCCGTCTTATAGATCTCGGCGTTACCCCGGGTACAGAAATCACTATGCTGCGCCGCGCGCCGCTCGGTGATCCTGTGGAATTTTCCATTCTCGGATATAATCTAAGTCTAAGAAGAAAAGAAGCAAAAAATATACTTATCGAAAAAATAGAAAAGGCAGGTGTGTCAAATGACTAAAACAGACCTTGGCAAAGAATATGTTTTTGCCCTTGCCGGAAATCCCAACAGCGGTAAAACCACGCTTTTTAATGAGCTTACAGGCAGCCATTATCAGGTAGGAAACTGGGCGGGTGTTACTGTGGAAAGAAAGGAAGGTATATGTAAATACGTTTTTCATAATCACATTACTCATTTTGATACGCATGAGCATGAATCAGAGCATAAACACGATGAATCACATAACCATATCCGCATAGTTGACTTACCGGGAATATATTCCCTTTCTCCCAACTCCGCGGAAGAGGTTATAACACGGGATTACATAATAAAGGAAAAGCCGGACTTAATTTTAAATATTGTTGACGCAACAAATCTTGAGCGCAACCTGTATCTGACCACCCAGCTTGCCGAAATGGAAACACCCATGATAATAGCTTTAAATATGATGGACGCTCTTGAATCAAACGGAGCCGCAATCGATATAGAAGCGCTCGAAAAGAAAATCGGCATAAAAATAATGCCTATTTCCGCAAGCAAAGGACGCGGTGTGCAGGATCTTGTAACCGCCGCGCTTGAAACAGCGGCTCATCACGAGGTAAAATGCTATCCTGTTTCCTATAAGCCTCATATCGAAAAAGCCGTCAGAGAAATAAAGGAGCTTGAAAATGTTCCGCGGCTTTGCGCTATAAAAATTCTCGAAAATGATGAGCGTCTTTCATCAAATATACAAAATGAAAAAACCTATGATATAATAAAAAACACCAACAGTCTTGTCACAGATATGGAAACATATTTTGCAGATGAGCGATATAGATTTATAAGATCGGCAGCACATGATGCAGTTACAAAAACAGGTCCCAACAAGCAGGCTGAACGCACAAAAAAAATAGATGCCGTTGTAAACCATCCGGCGTTGGCAATACCTATATTTATAGGAATTATGTTCCTTATTTTTCAAATCACCTTTGGAGCATTCGGAACTATGCTGTCAGATCTTGTAGATACATTGTTTAATGTGCATTTTGCATCGCTTGTGTCAGGCTGCTTTGAAAGATGGAATGTATCCTCCTTCCTCACAGGCTTGGTTGTAGACGGAATAATTTCGGGTGTCGGCGGAGTTGTTACATTTTTTCCGCAGATTATGCTGTTATTCCTGTTTCTGTCTTTTTTGGAGGATTCGGGATATATGGCGCGCACCGCATTTATTATGGATAAACTCTTTGTAAAGCTCGGACTCAGCGGAAAATCATTTGTTCCGATGATTATGGGATTCGGATGCAGTGTTCCTGCGATAATGTCTGTGCGTACTCTTGAAAACGAACGTGACAGAAAGCTTACATTACTGCTTATACCATTCATGTCCTGCGGAGCAAAAATGCCTGTATATGCGATATTTACGGCGGCTCTTTTCCCTAATCATGCCGGAATTGTAACATTCAGCCTATATTTCTTAGGTATCATACTTGGTATACTTTCAGGCATTATCTTTTCAAAAACAGTTCTCAAAGGCGATATTCCGCCGTTTGTACTGGAGCTTCCGCCCTATCGTATGCCGACGCTTAAATCTACATTCCATCATATGTGGGATAAAGCAAAGGACTTCGCAGTACGCGCCGGAACAGTTTTGCTGCTTGCGAGCATTATAATATGGCTTTTGCAGAATCTGGATTTATCGCTCCATATGGTATCTGACAGCCGTGACAGTATTATAGGTCACATCGGCAGAATAATAGCTCCTGTTTTTACACCGTGCGGATTCGGCAACTGGCAGGCTGCCGTAAGTCTAATATCAGGCTTTGCCGCAAAAGAAGCTGTTGTTTCGACTATGAGCATTCTTTACGGTGTAAACAGCACTACAGGACTTGTTTCATCGCTTTCACAGGTGTTCACTCCCCTGTCTGCATACTCATTTCTTGTATTTGTTCTGCTGTATGTTCCCTGTGTTGCCGCTGTTTCGGCACTCAAAACAGAACTCAATTCAAAAAAACTCACATTTTTCTCAGTGTGCTGGCAAATAGGAGCTGCATGGATTATGTCTGCGCTGGTGTATCAAATAGGCAGCTTATTTGTTTAAAAAATAAATTTTTTTAATTTACCTATTGCAAATAATATTTTTTTAGTGTATAATATATACAATAAGTGTTAAACCAAAGAGGGTTTAAAGCGGAAGCTTTATACCCTCTTATTTTTTTCTGAAAACAAACGTATTCATCAATTACATTTATCACTTATTGAAAAAGACTTTTATACGGAGGTTTTATATATGACAGAATTAAAGGACACCCGCATTTCCGAAGCCTTAGAGGATTATTTAGAAGCTATATATCTTTTCTCAAGAAAAAAATCATCTGTTAGAATTACCGATATCGCAATACATCTCGGCATTTCAAAGCCCAGTGTTAATCGCGCTGTCAACACACTCAAAAAACAGGGATATGTTTCACATGAGCCATACGGAGATGTTATATTAACCGAAAAAGGACGCGCATTGGGATATGATTTATACGACAGACACCGAATGATAAAAAAATTTTTAATAAATGTTTTACATTTGAGTGTTGACGAAGCTGAAAAAGAAGCGTGTCAGATTGAACATAATATCAGTCAGAGCACTGTTGATAAAATGGTTAGCTTTATGGAAAACTGATATATTCTCAAACAGCTGTCGCATTGTGCACAGATAAATATTTGGAGATATTTTCTGTTTTTTTGAATTATATTCTTTGTTAAACCACACATTTAATGAATATAATTTTTATCTTGTAAGGTCCTGAAAAGCCCGGTATTATGCGAAAAATATCCCATGTTTGAAAATTTTTCAAAAAAAATTTATTTTTTTTGAAAAAAAGTGTTGACAAACTTAAATCTCTTTGCTATAATAATTCATGTCGCTGACGGAAGTCAGTAAAATGGGAGTTTAGCTCAGCTGGGAGAGCGTCTGCCTTACAAGCAGGATGTCACAGGTTCGAGCCCTGTAACTCCCACCACCTACACTTTACTTTGTAAAGTGTTATGGCCCGGTAGTTCAGTTGGTTAGAACGCCAGCCTGTCACGCTGGAGGTCGTGAGTTCGAGCCTCATCCGGGTCGCCATTTGCCTTTGTAGCTCAGTCGGTAGAGCAAGGGACTGAAAATCCCTGTGTCGGCGGTTCGATTCCACCCGAAGGCACCAAATCCCATGACTTATCATATAATAAGTCATGGTATATATGCGGGAGTGGCTCAGTGGTAGAGCGTCACCTTGCCAAGGTGAACGTCGCGAGTTCGAATCTCGTCTTCCGCTCCAATAAAACAAAAGACGCAATTTGCGTCTTTTGTTTTCAATACGGCGCCATAGCCAAGTGGTAAGGCAGAGGTCTGCAAAACCTTTATTCCCCGGTTCAAATCCGGGTGGCGCCTCCAATTATAGGGGTGTTGCGGCTTATATTTTATAGGTCGCGGCACTTTTTTTCTTATATGGAAAACCCGACTAAAATTCTATTTCTGTATAAGAACAAGAAATGTTATTTCCGGCTTGCTGTAACAGCGCTTTTAAAGCGTTGTTTACCTCTGTGGATGCCGGATAACACTTACGGCGGCAATACAATTCACCGCCGGAATGTTGAATGACGAGGCTTTGCCCCTTATTGAAATAAAAGAGCGTTAAAGCATATTATTTACTGAAGAACACTCTTTTAAATAAGCGAATTTATCAGGTGACGTTATGAAAAAATTTATCGCCTTTATACTTATTTTAGCAATAAGCATATGTGTTATAAATGCCGAAACAGACTTTTTTCTTCATTTTGGCGATTATGTTCCGCTGGCAGAGGAAAAATACCCTCAGGCAGTAGATAAAATATCCGATTTGAGTATGAAGCTTTCGGATATTACCGATTTAATCCCCTCCCCTGCCGAAATTATTGCATTAATAAAAAATGAAGAAATGCCTATAGATCCTTCAGATATTGCTACCAATGCATATATAACGGACAGCCCCATGCTTTCATTCTATCCCGATGAAAACATCAGCGTAATGCTTACACCCGATGGTGCTGTAAATATTTTTGGCATTACCTATTCAGCAAACAAGCGAAATCTTATCGTTCGCATTTCCGATCTTGCAGGCAATGTCCTTGAACAGAGCACCATATCAGTTGACGGAATGAATAAATTTAACAAAACAATTAAAATCCCCGAAACAGATAACACTGAGCTTGACATTTCCGTATATGCGGGAAGCAAGCCCTACGGAGAGTTTGAAAGCTGGATATACAATTATGTAAAAATATCACGCGATGAAAATTCCGTATGGCAAATAAAAAAATCGCCGGTATATGCAAATAATAAAGCAATGTTTGAAAAGGATAAATCCACAAGCGAAGCACTCAGACGCACACCGTCAATACAGTCTGAAAGTCAGGGAATTATCACAATTGCACAGCAGCTTACGCAGAACTGTGAGAATGACTATCAGCGTATTCTCGCCTTGCATGACTGGGTATGCTCATATATCAGATATGATATGGATAGTCTTAACTCCGGTGAAATCCCCCCCTATCATGCCAATGATGTAGTGACCGGCAGAAAGGCTGTATGCCTCGGATTTGCAACTCTCTATGCCTCCTTATGCCGAAGTATTAACATTCCCTGCAATGTAGTTTCCGGATATGCGCTCGGCATAGGTGAAGATACCGATTGGACCTCCGCCACGGTTTTAACCGAGGAACAAAATCACGCTTGGAACGAAGCATATGTTGACGGACGCTGGGTAATTGTAGATACCACATGGGATTGTGTGGATAAAATAGAAAACGGAGTCATTGTATCAGGTTCCGGTGTTTCTCACTTGTACTTTGATGCAAATCTTGATTTCTTTTCCTCTAATCATAAAATACTTGAATATTCAAAGCGAAGATAATTTTATATACAAAGGAGCAGTTAAAATGACTGAAATAAAAAAAGCTGTAAATTCAGACGATTTAAAACGTATTGCCAAGCTTGCAAATATTATTTGGCATGAGCATTTTCCGCCGATAATAGGCGAAGCACAGGTAGATTATATGGTATCAAAATTTCAGTCATTTGAGGCTATTTCCACGGCTGTCAAAGAAAATAATTATATATACTATATGGCTTTTGACAACGGTGAGCTGTGTGGATATATCGGTATACATCCCGAAGGAAATGCAGTTCTTCTCAGCAAAATCTATATAGAAAAAAGCCACCGCGGCAAAAAAATATCACGTCAGATGATAGAAACTGTACAAAATGAATTTTCCGATTATGACTATATGTGGCTGACCGTAAACAAGCATAACGATAATTCTGTCGCCGCATATAAGAAGATGGGATTTGAAATAACCAGTGAACAGGTTGCAGATATTGGCAACGGATTTGTTATGGATGATTACATCATGGAAAAGAAAATAAAATAAATATATTATGCTGCGCATTTCTTCAGCAGCAGGATTTATATAATCAAAAAAACTCTCAAGGCTAAGCATTTAACGCTTAATTTTGAGAGTTTTTTTAATTATTTTTATATATCGCTCATTTTACTTTAAAACATAGCTATAAGAAAGGCTATACTTACAATTATAAGAAGCAAATGCGACCAGAACACCGCAAGCATTACGCCAGTATTCCCCTGTTCCTCCTGTGACATAAGTATTTTCGTGATTACAAGTCCCATACCACACACAATAGCCGGCAAAAAGAAAAATCCCAGCAAGCCGCCGCCAATGCTTGTATGCGCCATTATAAATCTCAAGGCTATTATGTAATATGCCGCGCCGCTTATTAATGCAAATACCAATCTTCCGGCAGTATTTGTAAGCAGCTTTAAAATTTTATTATTCATAACCAATTCCTCAACTTTATTATTATTTGACTTTAGTATAACATACTCTGCACAATAAAGTCAATATACCCGCGGCAAAGTTAAAAATATCCCCGTCATGCTCTTATTAATATAAAATAAATCTATCTTTAGTCAAACAAAAAAGCGTTTCAAAATCCGAAACGCTTTTTCTGAATCTAAATTATTCCATATCTTCAGGCATATCCCAGTTATGGTAAACATCCTGAACATCATCATTATCCTCAAGCATATCAAGCATTTTCTGCATCTGAGTAATCTGCTTCTCGTCGGTAATCTCAGTCATTGTCTGAGGAACCATGCTTACCTCCGCTGACGCAAGAGTATACTTTTCTGAAAGCGCATCTCTTACAAGCCCCAAGTCAGACGGAGCTGTTGTAATTTCTATTACACCGTCATCAATTTCAATATCGTCCGCACCTGCTTCAAGAGCATCCATTGTTACCGTATCCTCGTCAATTTCTCCATCCTCGTCCTCAATAACAATTACACCCTTCTGATCAAACATAAACGACACGCAGCCATTCTGTCCCATGTTGCCGCCAAACTTGTCAAATGCATGACGCACATCCGCTGCCGTTCTGTTTCTGTTATCTGTAAGAGTATTAACTATAACTGCTACACCGTTAGGTCCATAACCCTCATATGTGATGTTTTCATAATTATCTGTTTCCGTATCGCCTGCCGCCTTCTTGATTGTACGGTTTATATTATCATTCGGCATATTATTTGAACGAGCCTTTGCAATTGCATCCTTCAGGCTTGAGTTGTTATCCGGATCAGGTCCGCCGGCTTTCACCGCTACTATAATTTCACGAGCTATTTTAGTAAATATTTTTGCTCTTTGTGCATCGTTTGCACCCTTTTTACGTTTAATTGTACTCCATTTTGAATGTCCTGACATGGCAAATTCTCCTTTTAACTTTTTTCACGTCTATAAATTCTATCACATTTTACGCTGTATTTCAAGTTTTTTTCAGGATTTTTTCATATTTATTCTTTTTTGAAATTGTATTGAAACTTTATCCAAAACATGGTATAATGTAAAATATGATATAATATATCAATTTGGAGGATTAAAATATGTGGGCATATAACAGTGTTTTTTATCAGATTTATCCGTTAGGCTTCTGCGGAGCTCCGTTTGAAAATGACGGAATTGAAGAGCACAGGATATTAAAGGTGATAGACTGGACAGAGCATATAAAAGATCTCGGAGCAGATGCTATTTATTTCTCTCCTGTTTTCGAGTCAGATACACACGGATATAACACACGCGATTACCGGAAAATCGACTGCCGTTTGGGAACAAACAGTGATTTTAAAGAGGTATGTGAAAATCTTCATGAAAACGGAATCAAGGTCGTTCTTGACGGTGTTTTTAACCATGTAGGACGCGGCTTTTGGGCATTTCAGGACGTTTTGCAGAACCGTGAAAATTCACGCTACCGTGATTGGTTCCATATTAACTTCGGCGGCAATTCAAACTACAACGACGGTCTTTGGTATGAAGGCTGGGAGGGCAATTACGATCTTGTAAAGCTCAATCTCAGAAATGAAGAGGTTATAAACCACATTTTTGAATCGATTAAGTTTTGGGTAGATGAGTTTGATATTGACGGACTTCGCCTTGATGTTGCATATTGTCTTGACAAAGACTTTTTAAAACGTCTAAGAAGCTTTACAAATGGCTTAAAGCCTGAATTTCTGCTTCTCGGTGAGCTTCTTCACGGCGATTACAACCAGTTTGTCAATGATGAAATGCTCCATAGCTGCACCAATTATGAATGCTACAAGGGTGTTTTCTCAAGCTTTAACAGCATGAATATGTTTGAAATTGTTCATTCGCTTATTCGTCAGTTTGGTCCTGAAAACTGGACCTTATACAGAGGCAAGCATCTTTTAAGCTTTGTTGATAATCACGATGTTTCAAGAATTGCAAGCAATCTTACAACACCTGAGCATTTACCGCTTGCTTATGCTATGATTTTTGGTATGCCCGGTATTCCTTGTGTTTATTACGGCAGCGAATGGGGCGCAAAAGCAAGCAAAGGCGAGGGCGATCCGGCTCTGCGCACCTGCTTTGACGAACCGATAGAAAACGATTTGTACGAGTGGATTTCAAAGCTTGCGGCTGCACACAAGAGCAGCAAAGCATTATGTAACGGCGATTTTAAATCAGTGGTTTTACAGAACAAGCATTGTATTTTCCAACGCCAGTTTGAAGATGAGCGCGTTCTTGTTGCTATAAATGCCGACAGCTCACCGGTAACAGTCCATTTTAACGCAGGCTGCGGAACGGCTGTCGACCTTATAACAGGAGAAGCTCATGATTTCGGAGGCGGCAGCGAGCTTCCTCCATACAGTGCAAGATACTGGAAAATGGAAAAGTAATTAATCCGTCAAACATTTTAATCAAAATATTCAATTTTTAAGCGGTAATTTGCGTTATTTCGCAGTTAAATACCGTTTTAAAAGACGGAATACGGAAGGAAGAACAGTATAATGAAACAAAATAAGATATTTTCATTTATTATCGTAGCTGTTTTTAGTGTTCTGATGTTTACAGGATGCAACAGTATTTCACAGACAAATAAAGCTTCCGATGACCCTTCACTATCAGGAACATATGTGTTTGTTGCAAAGGATATGCAAAATCCATATATGCAAAAGGTATACGAGGGATTTAACAGAGCCTGCAATGAGTTTAAAGCAAAATCGTTATATCTTGGTCCCGAAGCGCCAACCTCACAAAAACAAATTGAAATCATTGAGCGGCTTATAGAATTAAATGTGTCAGGAATTGCTATTGCGGCAAATGATGAAAATGAGCTTCAGCCGGCACTCTCTGCCGCTATGGATGCCGGAATAAAGGTTATTTCCTTGGACAGTGCGGTTAATAAGGATTCACGGCAGGTTCATATTCAGCAGGCAGATCCCGAGCGTATCGGCAGAGAGCTTATACGGTCGGCACATGAAATAGCTGAGGGCAGCGGCGGTATTGCAATTCTTTCATCCACTAAACAGGCTCCTAACCAAAACCTTTGGATTAGCTGGATGAAAAAAGAAATTAACGAAAACCCCCAAAAATATGCTGACACACCTATTGTAAAAATAGTTTACGGAGATGACGATCCTACAAAGTCTGCCTCGGAAGCACAGGCGCTTGCAGTTGACCCTTCTATAAAGGTTATTATAGCTCCGACAATAATAGGCATGAAAGCTACCGCAGATGTTTTAAAGGATATGGATTCATCAATTAAGCTTACAGGTTTAGGGCTTCCTTCTAAAATGGCACCTTTCATCGAAAATGGTATTTGTCCGCGGATGTATCTCTGGAATCCTGTAGATATAGGTTATCTTGCCGGATACACTCTTAATGCACTGATTGACAACAAGATAACAGGTGATGTCGGCAACACTTTCTCTGCAGGTAGCCTTGGCGAAAAAACAATAACCGCTGACGCCACAGGCGGCACAGAGGTTATTCTCGGAGATCCCTACAAATTCGATCTCTTTAATATTGCTGAATGGAAAAGTATATATTAAAAATTTTCAAATAAAGTGCTGATAATTCGGCACTTTATTTTTTATCCCCTCCTCCGCCTCGTTAAAATCGCTAATATGCTGTTCCATACAAACACCTCATAATAATAATCACCGTTTACAGTCTTATCAAATGTAAATTCTTTATTTTCATCATCAGGTGAACCCCTGTTTAACTAAACATCCATACACACAAAAAAATCCATCCGCGAAATAGCTCTTACAACAGGCTCTAACTCAACAGCACACCTTGCAAGGGTATTCAGACAAGTATATAATCAGCCGTCTCTGTTTCGTTTTTCCGCAAACCCCGACATATGTAAATTTTCATCTCATAAACGGCAATATATTTTCATATATATGTTGTACAGAAAGGTCGGTGGGAGAATGAAAGATTATATCGAAAAGCGGGCAATCGAACTGGCGCAATATATAATTGAAAATAATGCAACTGTCCGCAAAACAGCAAAGATTTTTAATATCAGTAAATCTACTGTTCATAAGGATGTGCATGAAAGACTTAGAAAAATAAACCCTGAGTTGTATAAAGATGCCCAAGCCGTTCTTGAACAAAATAAGGCTGAGCGGCATATAAGAGGAGGTATGGCTACAAAGGAAAAATATTTAAAGATGGAAAAATAAAATTTTATGTAAATTTTTTGTTAATAATTAATAAATTTTTTACAAAAACTATAGTGTTTATTATCTATTTATAGTATAATCTATGTAAGAGGTGAATAAAAATGCTGATTGAACAAATGACAAATAAAGAATATAAAAACGCGATGCTGCTGTATTCAAGCGCTCTAAATCTAATTAACACTAATTTGGAAAATATCAACAACGAATTTGCCATTAAACTAAAATCAAATCCGATTGAGCATATTAAATATCGCTTGAAAACACCGCACAGCATTGCACGAAAGCTTGAAAAACGAGGATATGAACCCACTCTCGAAAATGCATTAAAGTACATAGACGATATAGCAGGAATACGCATCATATGTTCATTCACCGAAGATATTTACCGAATTGCTACAGTAATAGAAGCTCAAACATTTGTTAAAGTCCTTAAAATTAAGGACTATATACAAAATCCTAAGGCTAACGGTTACAGAAGCTATCATCTTATTGTTGAAATTCCTGTATTTCTTTCCGGACACGTTGAGCATACAAAGGTAGAAATTCAAATCCGAACAATCGCAATGGATTTTTGGGCAAGTCTTGAACACAAAATCCGATATAAGTTTGAAAGCGAAATTCCATCCGGTATTCATGATGATTTACTGGAATGTGCAAACATAGTTAATGCTTTGGATGAAAAAATGCTTTCACTTAACAATGATATTGAAAAAGCCGTAAATATGCGTCAATAATATTAAAATGCTTATTAAAACTCAAAAACCTGAAGCTCCTTAAAAACCAGGACTTTAGGTTTTTTTATTTAATCTTAATATAGACCGTTTTTCATAAGTATAATCTGTCACAATGCTGCAAATTCTATCCATAAAAATAAACTGCGATATTGCGTGATAACTGTCCTAAAAATAGTACATTTCTCTGTTTTTGTTTATATTTGCGAACAAAAATTTGCATTGTGTATTGACAACGAACAAATTTTCTGATATATTATAGGTAAGTTAATCGAACAAATTTTTGTCACACGGATAGCGGAGGAAAACTAAATGAACGGATACAACAGAAAAAGAAGAAAAAAAACAAGAATAGCAAACAAGCCACGCTTTACACTATTTTGCATATTATGTGCATTGATAATAATTACAGGTATAAGCACCCTTACAAATGCTTCAGCTGATAAAAATGCAGAAACATATTCGCTTTGCATCAGCGCGGGCGACACCTTATGGGAAATCGCCCGCTCAAGCAATACTTGCGGAAAGGATTTAAGAAATGTTATTGATGACATAATGCGATTAAATCACCTGCGTTCAACAACTCTACAGGTAGGCGATGTGATTGAAATTCCTATTTATTAATCGCATCATATTTTAAAGAATGCATAAATCCGTTAATGCTTACAGTCATAATATCGCCTGCAACAGCTTTTCCGTCAATGCATATAACATTGGCAAGTACAGGCTCACCTACATCTACAGGATAATTTATAACTGTATATGTATAACGTCTGCCATGCATTCCCCTATACGGAAGTAAGTCCAAGCCTGCCTCAATCTGAAGCTTATTATAGTTTTCATAGACTAAATCAAATGGATCGGGTATTATAACCTCCGCCTGGTCTACAGGTGTTCTTTCCACTTGCCAACCATAGCTCTGAAGCAAATTTATACCTTCGTCCACATCTGCACCTGATGCAAACCAAATAAATCCAAATGCAGTAACTACTATTATAATTATCGCAGCAATATACATTTTTACTCTCCTCATGGTAACACCCCTTGTTTATTTTATTTTCAAATTTTTTAAAATATTACCATGTTTATTTATTGAATACAAGCAGAAACTATAAATGTACTCAATTTAAATAAAGGAGTGTATCGCAAATGAATTATTTTTCACTGATATTAGTTATAATCGGTGCAATAAACTGGCTGCTGATAGGACTTTTTGGATATGACCTTGTAGGTGCAATTTTCGGCGGACAGATGGCATTACTTTCACGAATAATTTTTGTTATTGTAGGGCTTGCCGGATTATGGTGTATTAATCTGCTTTTCAGGCACCGATTATCAGCTAATAATAATGATTAATAATAATTGACAGGGCATCAAATCCTGTCAGTTGTTTGCCGTTTGCTTTGCAAACGCATCAAAAAAATACCGCATTAAGAACTTACACTTAATCTGTTAATGTTAATGTGTTATATACTTAATGTGGTATTTTTTATTTGTAATCGATACTCCTATATTTAAAGCATATTTATAGCAGCGGTGCAAATATTCTGATAATCCTTCCTGCCAATTTTGTAAAAATACTGAATTTTTCGTATTCTTCCATTGTTATAGGAATAGATTTTGACAAAGTTTCCTTAAAATCATTTTCAATATCCATTATAGCCGGTACGTTAAACATATATGCAGCACATTCATAATGCAGATAAAAGCTTCTGTAATCATGATTAATTGTTCCAACTATTGCACGGTCGCCATCGGCAACGGACATTTTTGCATGTATAAATCCGGGGGCATATTCGTATATTTTTACACCTGCATTTATCAGTTCAGGATAATATGAGCGCGCCAACCAAAATGCATATGCTTTATCGGGAATATGGGGTAATATAATTTTTACATCTACTCCTCTGTGCGAAGCATATTTTATCGCTTCAAACATACCGTTATCTATTACAAGATACGGTGTCATTATATGCACATAATTTTTTGCGTTGTTTAAATTATCAATATATGCACGTTTACCTACAAAAACAGAATCCAGTGGACTGTCCGCAAATGGTACTACAAAGCCGTCCGCGCTAACACCGTACCGCTTAGAGATGGTAATATATTCTTTATAATTATCCTGCTCGATTCCCGAAGAAAGATCCCACATTCCAAGAAACATTCCGGTAAACCCCGCCACAGCCTCACCGGTAAGCATAACGCCAGTATCCTTCCAATGTCCAAACCGCTCTATTTCATTAATGTATTCATCCGCCAGATTTATTCCGCCTACAAAACACACTCTGCCGTCAATTATCATAAGCTTTCTGTGATCTCTGTTATTCTGATAAGTAGACAAAAGTGGCTGAATAGGAGAAAAAACAGCGCACTTGATACCGTTTTTTTTCAATCGCTCGTGATAATTTCTCGGCAGCGTAGTCATACATCCCATACCATCATACAGTACGCGAACCTCAACGCCTTCTTTTACCTTTTTCTTTAAAATTTCTAAAATTTCCGGCCACATTTTCCCCTGAAGATTTATTATAAAAAATTCAAGGAAAATAAACTTATTAGCCTTAAGCAGCTCCTTCTTCATATCCTCAAACATATTGTCACCAAGCGGATAATATTTAACAGCTGTATTTTTATATGCCGGAGAACCGCCGTATTCATTAAGGTATTTTACAAAGCTTGCAGTATTTTCGTCATCATTCTTAATTTCATCTATAACGCTATCATCCTGAATAAGATAAGACTTTATTTTACTCTGTACCCTTTCATATGCCGAATGTATATCTCTTGAAATAAAGCCGGCACGAGTATACAGATAGAATAATGCGCCAAATACAGGAAAAACAGCGATTAGTATTATCCAAGTAAGCTTAAATGACGGTTCATCATCACGATTGATTTCATATACAATAAGAAGAATTTTCAAAATTGTATTAGCGCTTATAAAGTATCTGCTGTAATCCTCAAGCCATATGTATCCGGCAGCAAGTATTGATATCTGTATAATCAACATAACAAATGCAAAAAATTTATTTGAATAAATAAGTTTAAAAAATTTTTTCATACATTTCCTTTCTGTTAATCCTAACGCAAGCCTCTGATATAAGCAAAGGTTTTATCCTCACCCTCCTGCTGAATCATTCTGAGCCACCCCTCAAGCAGCTCAGCAGTTTTTGGATGCATTAAATGCTGTGCACAGCCCGAAAGAAAATAGTCAATAGGATTGTCATTTGTATATTTATCTCCAAGATATATTTTTCCAGCCGCAACTCGATCGCAAAACATCTCTTTTACATACCTTAACGGCATTTCAACAGACTCCATTCGCCCCGTCTTGGGATTATAATCAGTCCAATACTCAAAATGATGTCTGTTTCTTCCCTTATGATGCATCCATGCCTGTGAATATCCAAATTCACGGCGCTCCGCCTCTGTAGGACTTCTGTCACCCAAATAAAATCTCGCGCCGGGAAGAAACTCTGTAGGAGTATATTTTGATAAATCATGTCTTAACCCCTGCCATAAAATTCCCGCTTTAAAGCAATGACGGATTACCATATGTCTGTGCTTTGTAATCGTACAAAAATGTTTCCAAAAGTGCCACATACGCACCATTCCTCCAATATTAATATTGATAATTATATCACATTTTTACAAAAAACACAATATTAATATAAGCTAAAATTTCCATCCATGCGCCAATATTTAACATTTCAGCGTTAGTCTGAGCTTTTGAATATATAAAATCCGATGCTTACAGAGCAATTTATCTTACTTAATCAACAAATAAAAATACCTAAGACAAAAATGTCTCAGGTATTTTTAATTACAGATATAAAATATACTTATATATTTGTCATTACTGCATTTTATTCTCGTATTCCTCAATCATCTTTTTAACCATCTGACCGCCGATTGAGCCTGCCTGCTTTGCAGTCAAATCACCGTTATAATTCTGGGCTAACGTTATTCCCAATTCCTGCGCTGTTTCCATTTTGAACTGTTCCAATGCCTTTTTTGTACTTTTTGCCATTTTCTTTTTCTCCTTTATTATTATTGATATATAATCTATACCAATAATAATTTGTGCGTTATAAGAAAAAATATAGCTTGTAAATTATGCTAATTCATTATCACTTCATCATCAAAAATCCTTTGACACCGCCTTTTAAGCCCATTATATTTTTCGGATTCAAGATTTCTGTCATCAGCTATTATATACTGAGCCGCCTCCTGCGACTGCTTCAATATATCAGCGTCCTCAAATAAGTTAGCAATTTTCATTTCAGGCAATCCATGCTGTCGTGTCCCGAAAAAATCACCCGGTCCGCGTAATTTCAAATCCTGCTCGCTTATATAAAATCCGTCATTTGACATACACATAGTTTCCATACGTTTTTTTGTCACTTCATTTTTACCGTGAGCAAAAAGTACGCAATATGCTTGTTCGCTGCCTCGTCCCACGCGTCCGCGAAGCTGATGCAGCTGCGAAAGTCCGAAACGCTCGGCATTTTCAATTATCATGAGATTTGCATTGGGCACATTAACTCCAACCTCTATTACAGTGGTTGATACAAGTATCTGTATATTTCCCGCGGCAAATTCATTCATTATTTCATCCTTGAGCTTAGATTTCATCTTACCATGCATAAGCCCCACCTTAAATTTGGGAAATATACTTTGTAGCTTTGCTGCTAAATCCTCCGCATTCTGCAAATCACTTTTTTCAGTTTCCTCAATCAAAGGACATACAACATATGCCTGTGTTCCCGCATTTATATTTTTTTCAATAAATGCAAAAATTCTCTTACGCATATTTTCGCCGACTGCATATGTTTTTACGGTTTTTCTTCCGGGAGGCAGCTCATCAATAATCGAAATATCAAGATCCCCATACAAAATAAGTGCAAGCGTTCGCGGAATCGGCGTTGCCGACATAATCAGCATATGAGGATTATGCCCCTTTGCTGCCAGCTTCGCTCTTTGCTCAACACCAAAACGATGCTGCTCGTCCGCCACTACAAATGCCAAATCATAAAATTCCACCTGTTTTTGAATTATAGCGTGTGTTCCTACCACAACATCCGCCGCGCCGGTAGAAATCATATCATATGCCAGACGTTTCTCTTTTGCCTTCATGCTTCCCGTAAGCAAAACGACATTTATATTCATGTCTTTAAAAAATTCTGTAAGCGTTTCATAATGCTGTGATGCCAAAATTTCCGTAGGCGCCATCATAGCTGCCTGATGACCGTTTTTTACCGCCGCGTATATCGCCGCCGCCGCTACCGCCGTCTTACCTGAGCCAACATCTCCCTGAACAAGCCTGTTCATCTGCAAACCGTGCGAGCAGTCCCGCATGATTTCATTAAGCGTTCTCTTTTGCGCATTTGTAAGTGGAAACGGAAGTGTTTTTGCAAACTCACGGACACACATCGTATCTTCAAAAACAATCCCCTCCGTATGACTGTTACTGTCCTTTCTTCCAAGCAGAGCCAGCTGCAAAACAAGAAGCTCCTCAAAAACAAAACGTTGACGCGCAATATTATAGCTTTTAAAATCATCCGGAAAATGAATGTTTTTCATTGCGTAATTAAGCTCGGCAAGATTATACTTTTTGCGTATTTCATCAGGTATATATTCCTTTAACCTCCCTGCCTCCTTTATAGCAAGCTCCATAGTTCCCTGCACAACCTTTTGTGTGAGTGTGCCTGTAAGCGGATAAATAGGTACGATTTTACCTGTAAACCGCTCCTTTCCAAGCTTTTCATAAATAGGATTAATCATTTCAAGCTTACCGCGGTTATTTGCTGTAACCTTACCGAAAAGTGTATATTTATCGCCCGTCATAAACTGTCCCTTGACAAACCTGTTATTGTACCACACTATATTCATAGCGCCGGAATCATCACACGCCGTCATGCTGTACACCGTCATATTACGTCTTATACGCTTTTCATGAACAGGCGAAAAAACGGTAATGCTTACGCATACCGTTTCTCCTGCCGTACAATCGGCTATTTCCTTAATTTCAGTTCTGTCCTCATGCGTTCTCGGAAAGAAGTATAATAAATCCTCAATAGTTCTTATACCCTTTTTTTCGAACAAAGCCGCCCTTGCCTCACCAACACCTGCAAGGCAATCTATTTTTTTAAATCTGTAATCTTCCATATTATTCAACTGAAACTATATAATAATATACAGGCTGTCCGCCGCGTCTTACAGTAACTTCAATCTCATCATCCGAATATTTTTCCTCCAGACGCGCTGCCGCAGCTTCAGCCTCTGATTTTTTAATATCCTTTCCGTAGTATATAGTAATAAATTCTGAATCCTCATCAACAAGATTATCCAGCAATGCGTCAAGGACATCATCACGTTCTGCTCCTACAACCGATATATCACTTCCTACGATACCTAATATATCGTCTTTTTTTATTTCCATACCGTCTATTTCCGTATCTCTGACAGCATATGTTATCTGACCCGCCTTTACGCTCTCTATTGCCTTAGACATGGCAGTTTCGTTTGCCTGAGCGTCCTTTTTGTCATTAAATGCCATCATTGCGCTGATACACTGCGGAACATTCTTTGTGGGTATTACAACTATATTTTTATCCTCTGCAAGCTCTGCTGCCTGCTGTGCCGCCATAATTATATTTTTATTATTAGGGAATACAAAAATTGTATTTGCCTTAATTTTATTTATTGCCTTAAGAATATCATCCGTTGACGGATTCATAGTCTGACCGCCCTCTATGACCTTGTCCACACCTAAATCCTTCAATATTGTAACAATATTTTTTCCCGCGCATACAGCTACAAAGCCAAATTCCTTTGGTTCAACCGTTTTTTTAGGCCGCGGTGCTTTTTTAGGCTTTTCTGCTTTTTTCACCTCAGGCTCCACCTCATTGGATTTTTCCTCAGAAGTCTTTTCATCCGAATTTTCAATCAATGATTTATGCTGATGCTTCATATTATCAATTTTCAGATTAATCATCTCACCAAGCTTAATCGCTTCTTCAAGTACAAATCCCGGATGATTGGTATGAATATGTACTTTTACTATCTCGTCATCATCTATGACAAGCATGCAATCACCCTTAGGCGAAATTGCATTTCTAAATCCCGAAACATCCAGCCCGCTCTTTGATTTTTCCACTATAAATTCTGTGCAATATCTGAATTTTATATCCTCAACACTAATCTTTTCCTGCGCCTTCTGTGTTGTTACAGAATCAGCTTTATCTGACTGAACAGAATTTTCATTTTTAATTATATCTCCGGTTTTTAGGTATTCCAGCGCGCCCTCAAGAACAAACATCCATCCCTGACCGCCCGCGTCAACAACACCAGCCTGCTTCAATGCAGGCAGCTGCTCCGGCGTGTATGCGAGAGCTTTATTTCCTCTTTCAACTGCCGCTGTCAAAACCGATACTATATCATCCTCCACAGCTGCTGCAAGCTCCGCTCCTGTAGCAGCTTCACGGGCAACTGTCAGAATTGTTCCCTCCGTAGGCTTCATAACCGCCTTATAAGCCGCTGCCGCGCCTTCCTTTAATGCTGTGGCAAATTCAAGCGACGTGCAATTCTTTTTGCCCTTTAGACTCCTTGAAATACCTCTGAAAAACTGTGATAATATAACTCCGGAATTTCCTCTTGCGCCGCGAAGTGTAGAAAAAGACATTAAATCAGCCGTCTTTGTAACAGAAACAGTTTCCTTTTCAAGCAGATCCTTTGCCATGGCGGTAATTGTAAGCGACATATTTGTTCCGGTATCACCGTCAGGTACAGGAAACACATTCAAATCATCAACTAATTTCTTATTGTTATATAAATTATTTGCACCTGAAACAAACATGGACGCAAATACTTTTCCATCTAACATATTTATCTTAATCACCCCTATTCGTCTACCCTTACACCCTCAACGCGTACATTGATTCTGTTCACCTTTAAACCAACCGCACTTTCAAGCGTATATCTTACGCGGTTTACTATACTTTTGCATATTGTATTTATATTAATTCCGTATTCAACAATAATATGCATATCAACAATTATTCCGTCATCCTCAACTGTAACATTTATTCCCTTTGTTATGCTGTCCGGCATAAGAAGATTTACTATACCATCTTTTTTATTTCTTGATGCCATTCCTACTACTCCGTAGCATTTTCCCGCAACAGCTCCGGCTATTTCAGCTATAACAGAGTTGGATATAAATACTTCGCCTAACGAACCACTCGTTTTTAATACCATTTTTATCTTCCTTTCAAATAAAAATTCTCTATACTTATATATTTTACTATATTTTCTTGTTTTAGTCCATATATATTTTAAAAATTTATTAAAAATTCTGTTGAAAATATTTTTTTATCGTTTTATAATAATATAAGATAAACAAAAACACAATATAAAAATTACATATTTCAATTATGACGGATAAATTCCGACAGCCAATTAAATATTTCGCCTTATCTGCCCACGGTAAAGCGATAAATTATGCTATGACTCCGTGGGCGGAAAGGCTATGGAAATTCATAATGAACAAAGAGATAAAGCTTCAAAATTTTCTTTCGCACCTGCCGAATTTTGTATTTGACTATATAAAGCTTGCCTATAACGGCGAAAGCGTTAATACGCAGATAGGTTACAGCATAGATATAAAAATTTTTTTAGAATATCTGCAAAAATTTAAATTCTCCCAAATCGAAAATCTTGAGGATTTTACACCGGAGCATATGGAACAGATTAATCTCCGTGACCTGACAGGCTTTCAGGCATATCTGAAGGAATACGAATCGGATACAATTTCAATTGATGGCAAACATATTAAGCGAATTCGCCGTAACTCTTCCTACGGCATAAACCGCAAAATGTCCGGTATAAGAGGGTTGTTTTCCTATCTTTACAAGAACGATTTAATATCGCAAAATGTGACGGATAAAATTGATTTTAAAAAAATACATCAAAAAATGAAAAGACCGCTTACTACTCAGGAAACAATTAATCTTATAGACGTTATTTATGACGGAGAAAAATATTTTACAGGCAGAAATCTTGCTGAATATCAAAACAAAAAACAGCGTGATATAGCACTGTTTACCGCATATCTCGGCACCGGCTGCCGAGTAAGCGAGCTTGTAAATCTTGATATACACGATGTCTGTTTTGAAACCTCGTCATTTATTGTAACACGCAAGGGAGGCGATGAACAAGAAATATTTATGCCTGTTCAGGTAGAAAATGAATTATTTCTATATATGCAGGAACGGCTTGAAATTAAAGATGCAAAGGATAAAAATGCCTTATTTTTAAGCCGTCTTGGGAAACGAATGACTGCGCAGTCAGTAGAAAAAACATTAAAAAAATACTGTACCATCGCCGGTATAACCGATCCCGACAAAGCACGTCCGCACGCGCTGCGCCGTACCTTCGCCTGTAACCTGATTGCAGACGGTGTAGATATAAAAATGGTAGCCGAGCTTATGGGGCACAAAAATATTGAGGTGACACATAAATATTACACACAATACGCTGTTCAAAAGAGAAAAGAGGTTATGCGTAATTTTGATATCATCGGAGCTGAAGAATAACTAAAAAAGCAAGGGGCGGCTGTGAGCCGCCCCTATTATTTAATTGTCTTTAACAAAGCAGTTTCTATGTATTCAGACTGTCGACAGCCTCTTCTATGTATTTTTATCTTCGTATACCCTTTCTTATTCTTTGAACCAATTCACCTTTAAAATTCTCAAATGCCTTTTCCTGCTCCTGAACATACCATAATTTTTCATCGGACTTGTCCATATACTTTATTGTGATAATTAAATCTATAAGCATTGCCGCAGCAACAACGGCAGCAAGTCCGCAAGCAGCCCTATCAGTAAGTGACAGCACAAGATTCATAGTAAACGGCGCTATATATTTTACCAAAAGCACTGACATCACTCCAAATGCTATACCTCCTATAATACATATGCGTCCGCCGATATTAAGCGGCCAGCCGGTATAATCCCACCAGCGTCTGCCAAAAGCAGCCTCAAGTACCCATGAAACTAAAAATTCCAACGTACAGGTCAGCAGCATACCGGCAAAAAACAGCTGTAATGGATTTGTCATCTCTCCAAGAACAATCAAATCAAGAAATGCACCAACACCGTAAATAGGACACCAACACCCGTTGAAAAAACCACTGTTTACAAATTTCCGCTGCTGAATAGTGTAAAATGCCGATTCATATGCCCATCCCACAAAGCTATAAAAGGCAAAGCATAAAAAATAACAGCACATATTCATATTACCCCTCCTCGTATACAGATATATGATTGCGAGCCAAAATAAATCTCAGCTTAGGATACGCATTTTTACGGAATGTTTCATACAACGAACACACCTTATCCACCGCGCAGACAATCCAGCTCTCACGGCACACAGGAGGAATTACAGTAAGAGGAAACATATGCTTTTTTATAATATCTTTCTCAACAACCGTCAATTCAAAATCCTTGTCCGCATTTTTCAGAGCAGCCGACGGATGTGTAAATCCATGTATTCTGCGTTCTTTTAAGCCGTCATGCCAATCATAAAGAAAATAATCATGCAGTAATGCCCCGCGTATAAGCTCATTTTCTCTGCACTCAATTCCTAAAAATTTTACAGCCTTAATACTATAATGCGCAACCGCAATCGTATGCAGCAGGCACGATGTATTTCCATGCTGAATATAGCTCGATGTCTTTTTTAACCTTGAATTATTAATCAAAACAAATAAATGGTTTAAAACAAGATTCATTCTCATCCTCCAAATTAATTATATAATAAAGGTTACTATATAATTATAACAATTTATTATAGCTTTTGCAATAGCAATTCTCATAATTTAGAAAAGATGCACTAACTATACTTCTGTTATGGTGTTCTTATGAGAAATATTCTCTAAATACTATTGAAAAATATTCATGATATGATAAAATACATATAATTAAACGCAAGATGTCACTCGTTTCTTAAGACGGTGTATTTTCAGCGGTGTTAAATCTACAGCCAAAAACTTTGATTAACGGGACTTTGCCCCTTATTAAACAAAACTTTACCGGAGGGATATGTTTTATGAATGATATATTAAAACACTGCACGTTATGTCCGCGCAGCTGCGGAGCAAACCGTGCCGGCGGCGAAACCGGTTTCTGCGGTGCCGGAGATACAATAAAAATCGCTCGAAGCGCTCTGCATTTTTGGGAAGAACCATGCATTTCCGGCGAAAACGGTTCAGGAACCGTATTTTTTTCACACTGTACGCTAAAATGTGTTTTCTGCCAGAACTACCAAATCAGCACTCAGAATGTCGGCTATGAAATAACCGTAAAACAGCTTGCCGATACCTTTCTTGATTTGCAAAATCAGGGAGCGTTAAATATAAATCTTGTAACGCCCACGCATTACGCTATACATATTATACAAGCATTAACAGACGCAAAATCAAGAGGCTTAAATATCCCTATCGTATACAACACAAGCGGCTATGAAAGCATTGAAACACTTAAAATGCTTGACGGACTGATTGATATATATATGCCCGACATGAAATATTTCAGCAGTAAATATGCGATTAAATATTCAGCCGCACCCAACTATTTTGACATCGCTTCAAATGCTATAGAAGAAATGTTCCGCCAGACGGGCGCTGCGATATTTGAAAACGGAATTATGAAACGAGGCGTTCTTGTACGTCATCTCATGCTGCCCGGACTGCTTTTTGATACAAAAAAAATTATGGATTATTTATATAAAACCTACGGCAATAACATTTATATAAGCCTAATGAGCCAATATACTCCTCTAAAGCACGTTAAAAAATACCCTGAGCTTAACAAAAGGTTAAATCCCAAGCACTATAATTCAATGATAAACTACTGCGTTGAGCTTGGCATCGAAAATGCCTTTATACAGGAGGGTGACGCTTCGCTTGAAAGCTTTATTCCTCCGTTTGAGAGCAAATAATCTGATATACACAAACAACGCTCTCCAAAAACTGTGCTTTTAGAATTGTTTGAAGCTTTGACGCTGCTGACAATTTTTACATAGCAAAACACAGTCTGCATATGCAGACTGTGCTTTTTACTTATTTATTCAGCAATAATAATTCTTATTCTTCCGCCTTCACTTTCAGTTCTGTCATAATAGGCCTTTAACTTATAGCTGCCATTCTGTGCCTCCTCAAGCGGAATTCTCATAACAGTACCCGTCTTTCGGTATACAAGGACTCTGTCGCTTAATTTATACTGCTTATTTCCAATTACCGCATATGTATCCGTAAGTCTTGAAATTGTTCCGCCGTATTCTTTTAATTCG
>JALEPO010000038.1 GCA_022768695.1 Clostridia bacterium | reverse complement strand
CCGAACAAAATCACTTTCTTGTCAAAGGTTGCAAGACCCTCAACCTCTGTCGGTCTGCCAACGCCTGTGAATACTGCCAGCTTAACGCGGAAGAAATACTTCAGATCTACCGAATAAAATCCTCTGTTAAAAGGCACCGGTTCCACATCCGTAAAGCTAACTAAGTACACATAAATATTGCATTTAATCCCATGCCCAAAATATTTTAAGCATTGGATTTCCTGTTTCTTCATTGATTTCTCCAAACTCAATACGCTCTACGAGATAGTCTATAATCTCTCTGTCTATGCACTTTGTTTCAAGAAAATTCACCAATGCTTTTTTTACATTTTTGTGATTTTGTGTATCGGCTTTTTTATTAAGCTGTTTTTCGATTTCAGCAATACGTTTATCAATTTCATTTATTCTCTCAATAAATCCTTTATTATAATTCAGATATTCTTCGACTGATATAATATCATTAAGACGGTCAGCATAAAGATTTCTCTGATTATTTGAAATTTTTTCTTGTTCCTTTTTCAAATTTGATAATTCAGCTTCAAGCAAGACATGTTTATCATCGCTTTTGTTTAAAAGTTCTGCTATAAATTCATCATCCAGATTATCAACTGCCATATCCTTAAACTTTTCAATAAGCTTTATCTGTAACGCCTCCAAAATATAATCTATTCTTATATTCGGAGTAGGACATCTGTCCTTAGCTGCATAAGAGTACTTATCCCGGCATCTCAGATAACCTACATGACCTGCTTTTGATGATACACCATGATTTTTCTGCATTGGCTTACCGCAGTAGTGACAAAACACTTTACCGGATAAAATATGTACTTTGCCTGTTCCTGTCGCTTTTCTGTGTTTGGATAAACGCAGTTGCGTTTCCTCAAACACCTCACGGCTTATGATAGGCTCGTGCATATTCCTGATAATAATTCTTTCTTCACAATCAACCTTTTTTAAAACCGTTGACTTATAGCTTACCTTTTCTACTGTATGCTGAACAACGTCACCGCAATATACCTGATTATTTAAGATATCACCTATTGTTGTTGTACTCCAACGCCCGCTTTCTTCCGGACTATACATATAGGTTTTTCTTAAACCGTCAAGCTCCTGCTGTTTTCGTGGGTTGGGAATTCCCTTGTCATTAAGCATACGGCTTATTTTTGCCGCCCCGTAACCTTCACTGTGCCATTCAAAAATCTGTTTTACGACAGGAGCAGTGTTCGGATTTATGATAAGATGATTTTTATTATTCTTATCCTTTGAATATCCATACGGCGGAAATGATGCAAGAAATTCACCCTGCTCCATTTTGTGCTTGAAAACGGCTCTTATATTGTCCGATAAATCCTCAAGATACCATTCATTGATAAGACTGTTTATCTGACGCGATTTTTTATTACCTTTGATTTCGGTATCAGCATTGTCAATAAGACTGACAAATCTTATACCCCATTCAGCAAAACGACCATGTATATACTGCTCAACAACCTCCATATTTCTGCTGAAACGTGACTGACTTTTGCATAGAATAATATCGAACTTTTTTTGCGATGCGTCATTTATCATTCTGTTAAATTCAGGACGCTTATTATCAGCACCCGAATATGCTCCGCTGTAATCTTCATCACAGTAAATATTATAAATCTGCCACCCGCGGTCTGCTGCATAATTAAAGAGCATTGATTTTTGATTTTGAATTGATTCACTATCACGCTCCCCGCTGTCTAAATCTTCCTTTGATAGACGTACATAAATAGCTACTGTATTTTTCATAATGTATAATCCTCCTTTTATAGAGGACTTCACATTCATTATCATATATAAATAATAACATATCATGTATGACAATGCAAAAATAAAGTCCTATTTTTGAATTTTGCTGTTTATAATATCAATTACTGCCTTTTTTATTTTCTCACGGCTTTCGTTGGATAGTATGTCGATTTGCTCCTTTTTTCTGTTGTAGTGAATAACATCAATATTTAATGCTTTCAAAATACTCACCCCAGTTAAATTTATGAAATTTATAGATTGTACTATGAATTTTATAGCACAAAATATCAGTCACATAATATAACTGCTATTTTCTGATATAAAAATTTATAATAAGTTTATGCCTTGTCTAAATGTGCAAGCATACTCACACTACGAGTCTACTACAACATTATAAGCAAAAACGAACGGCGGCTTGCAAAACCGCACCATAGGAATTCCACCTTCCCGGCATCAGCCCGGACTGCTGTCTGGCTTGCGACGCTCTTAACGCTCGAACTCGACCCAGCAGAAGTATCATTGTCCCGATATGGCATCGTCGCCGTTCAGCTTGCATAACTGATTTAGATTGTAAATGTTTATCGCTCGGCTCTGTGTAAATGTCACCGTTGTGATATGCTGTTTCGCATAGGTAGAAGCTATATACAAAGCGTCATGGCGCATCCGATCAGAGGCTCATCCGTGTCGGAATGTATCCGTTTGCTCTTTATGCTGCAACGGCGTTATCTTCCGTGCTTTCTTTGTAGAAAAGGGGTAATCAGGCGTTATCCGCCTGTTAAAGCATATTTGAAAAATATGCTTTAACAGAATGACAACATAAGTTGT
>JALEPO010000023.1 GCA_022768695.1 Clostridia bacterium | reverse complement strand
AGGTATATCACTGTATATTTCGCCTGTAACCAAATCGATAAGAGTAGCAGTCAATCCGTCTGACGCAACTTTTGTAACCGATAAATCTACAAAGGTTTCAATATTCTGCGATTGTATATATGACCGCATTTCTTTCTGTATCTTGATGCAAAAACGGAGCGGTTTGTCCATGAACATAAACGGAACAAGGAAGGGTAGTATAATGAAGGATTTACATAAGACAAATGAAAGAATCGTTTTATTTTATTTATAAATAATTGTATTGACAAATGGATATACTTTGTGTATACTAATACTAAAGGTATATCCGTTGTATATACTTTTATAGGAGGAAGAATAATGGCAAACACATTAATGAATGGGAATGAAGGCTTATACACAATACAAACTGCTATAAGGAGGTGGGGAAATAGTCAAGGCATCAGGTTATCAAAAGAAATTATGACAAAAATGGAATTTAAAGAGGACGATGAAATAAAAATAAGTATAAACAACGGAAAAATGACTATTGAAAAAATTAATAGACCTAAATACCTAAATTTAACAGAAAGGTTGGAAGCATTCTATAATAGACCAATTGATGAAATTTATGTTGAAAATACACAAGAGGTTGATGTAGGCGATCCAGTAGGTGACGAAAAATGGTAACTTTTAAACAAGGTGATATAATAGTTATGGATTTTAATCCACAACAAGGTCACGAGCAAAGTGGCAGAAGACCTGCTATTGTATTAAGTAATGACATTTTGAATCAGCATAGTTCTTTGGTTCTTGTATGTCCAATAACAAACACAAATAAAAAACATCCTTTTCATATTGAATTGGATGGGTGTACACAGACAACAGGTGTTATATTATGTGACCAAGCAAAAATGCTTGATATTAAAGCACGAAACGCACAGTTCAAAGAAAAGTGTCCAGAAGACATATGGAATGACGCAAGAGATTTGATAATTAGTTTCTTGTAAATTGTGTAAAAAATATAATCAGAACACAAGGCATTAACAATAATCGTTAGTGCCTTTTCTATTTGGAGAATAATAAAGTAGAACATTATGAAAGGATGGTTGATTATATGAGTATTAAAATGAATGGCTACAACAAAGAAAATGAAACAATCAAAGACAAAGTAGAACGCATCGCAAGAGAAGCTGGGTGGAGCGTTTATATTGATGATGAAACAGAAGATCATATCTGTTTTGACTTTGGAAAATATAGTCCGGCTGGACAAGATTTCCACGTGTCGGCAGAATTAGAGGATATGGAAATTGAAACACTTATGGATAATCTGAACAGCAGATATGCAGATTTTGATTGTTCAGAGGAAACATTTTTGTGGCTTGACAGTACAGGACATGGAACAAACGGCGCACCTTATGACATGAAAGATTTATATGAGGATATGGAAGCGTGCCAGGAAATGATTATGGAACTATACAGAGCGTTTGAGAGTGCAGAAGAAGAATTTCTTTAATAGCAGATGAATCAATGGTTGTATTGGCAAAATGGAAGGAGGATTGATTAAAATGTGCCAACGAAAAACTAAACAGAAGCGAGAATTTGAACCGATTCTCAAAGCAAATGGCTACCGTGAAATCAGGAGTAACGGTAGTCATTTTATTTATAGTAACGGAAATAACAAAATTACGGTGAATAGCTATTTTGCCTCAATAGCCAATAAATACCTATCTGATAAGGGTTCTACTATTTTAGGAGAAAGTGTTAATACAGAGTTAGTTGATGGACTTGTAAAAGTTAATGCAAAAATTAAAACAACGGAAGGTACATGGAAAACTTTTTCTGCAAAAATTGATGCTGATGGTAATATGTTTGAACGAAAATTTAGAACTATTACTAAAGGTGTTGATAAGTTAGAAACAGCATTAAAAAATTTTAGTCGTGAAACTTCTCCTGCTCTTACATATCAAGAAACGCTTGATAAAGCTAATGAGATTAGGGATAAATTACAACTTGGTGGAGAATATTCAATTAAAGTAGATAGTAATGAATTAGTTACTATAACAAAGAAGTTATCTGATGTTAATTCTACTGCTACTTCTGTAACCCAAACATTTAAATCTGCTGAAGATGCTATTCAAAATTTTGGACAGTCTGCTTCTAATTCAGCAGAAAAAACA
>JALEPO010000016.1 GCA_022768695.1 Clostridia bacterium | reverse complement strand
AGTCGGTTGAAAAAATAAAGGAGCTTATAAAAAATGCTTTATGAATTAATTCGTACAATTGTACGTATAGCAATGTTTTTTGTATTCAGAATTAAAAAAGTGGGTTGTGAGAATATCCCTAAGGAGGGCGGGATAATTCTTGCATTTAACCATAAAAGTAACTGGGACCCTGTCATGGCCGGAATCACTTGTAAAAGGCATATTAGGTTTATGGCTAAGGAGGAGCTATTTAAAAATCCTGTTTTTGGCGGACTGATAAAATGTCTTGGCGCATTTCCCGTTCACCGTGGTTCGGGAGATGTGGGAGCAATCAAGTCATCACTGAAAATTCTCAAGGATGGAAATGTAATGCTTATGTTCCCTGAAGGACATAGAATAAAAAACAATAAAAAGGTGAAAGCTAAACCGGGAGTTGCGCTTATAGCGCAGCGTGCGCAGATTCCTGTTGTACCGGTGGGTATTTCAGGTAGGTACGCTTGGATGCATAAAATCACAGTAACTTATGGCAAGCCTATTTCTTTTGAAGAATATTACGGTCAGAAGCTTGATTCCGAAAAAATCCAAAGTCTTGCGGATGATGTACTTGACAATATAAGAGAATTGGTTTTTGATAATTGAAAGGAGCAGTCTGAATGATTGAGGTTGCAAAAACAGCCGGATTTTGTTATGGAGTAAAGAGAGCCGTTGACGGTGTTTACGATGCGATTGAAAACGGCAGAAAAATAGCTACTATAGGCGCATTAATACATAACAGACAGGTGATTGAAGACTTAGCTTCAAAGGGTGTATATGCGTATGACAGCGTACAGGATATACCGGAGGATTATACGATTGTAATACGAGCACATGGTGTCGGCAAGAAGGTATATGAGCTTATAGGCGATAGAGAATACATTGACCTGACCTGTCCATTTGTTTCAAAAATTCATAAAATTGTTGAAGAACATTACAAACAGGACTATAAAATTGTTATTATCGGCGATAAAAATCATCCTGAGGTTAAAGGGATTAATGGATGGTGTGAAAATAGCGCCGATATAATTTATGACCCCAATGAGCATTTTGATGAAAAATGGAGTGAAAAACCGCTTTGTATTGTAGCACAAACCACAATAAATAGAGAATTTTTTGGTGAAATCGTACAAAATATAAAAAAAGCTTGCAAAAGTACCCTAATATTTGATACAATATGTAGTGCGACGAAGGATAGGCAGAAGGAAACGGACAGGCTTTCCAAAATTTCAGACATGATGATTGTCATAGGCGGACGTGAAAGTTCCAACACTCGTAAGCTATATGAAATTGCAAAGCACAACTGCCCTGAAACCTATCACATCGAAACGTTTGAGGATTTACCTCAAAAAACATATAAAAAAATAGGTATTACCGCCGGAGCGTCGACGCCCGGTAGTATTATCGAGGAGGTAGTAAAGGCTATGAGTGAAAATTTAAAAAATGAAGAGAGCTTTGCTGAGCTGTTTGAACAGTATGGTTCAAAGACTCTTAACAACGGGGACATTATTGAAGGAACAGTTGTCGAGGTTCGTAACAACGAAGTGATCATCGATTTAGGTGGCTTTAAGTATAACGGACAGTTGGCAGCAGACCAGTTGACAGACGACCCGTCACTTAAGCCGTCTGATGTTGTAAAAGAAGGCGATACAATCAAGGTTTACGTTGTTGGAGTAAACGATGCTGAGGGAAAAGTAGTTTTATCAAGAAAGAAATTGGTAGCTATGGAAAGCTGGAACAAAATCAAAGCGGCTTATGAATCCGGAGAAGTTTTAGAAGGTAAGATTATCAAGGCTGTAAAAGGCGGAGTAATCGCATTGACAGAGGGTTCACAGGTATTCATTCCGGCACGTCAGGCATCCGAAAGATTTGTACAGGATCTTCAGAGCCTTGTAGGCACAACTGTTACTTATAAGATTATCGAAATTGATGAAAGAAGAAAGCGTGTAATCGGTTCGGTAAGAGTATTGCTTGAGGCTGCAAGAAAAGAAAGAGAAGACAAGTTCTGGGCAGATGTTGAAGAAGGCAAAAAGTATCAGGGTACAGTTAAGTCACTTACATCATTCGGTGCTTTTGTTGACATCGGCGGCGTAGACGGTCTTGTTCATATAAGCGAGCTTTCATGGAATAAAATTAAGCATCCTTCAGAAGTTGTTAAGGAAGGTGATGTTCTTGATGTTTACATCAAGGATCTTAACAGAGAAACAAAGAAGATTTCTTTGGGCTTCAAGAAGATTGAGGATAATCCATGGGTAATTGCGCAGTCAAAGTTTAACATAGGCGACGTTGTTAAGTGTAAGATTGTACGCATGATGCCATTTGGTGCATTCGCAGAAATCATTCCTAACGTTGATGGTCTTATCCACATTTCACAGATTGCAGACAGAAGAATCGGCAAGCCGGAGGATGTTTTGACAATTGGTGAAGAGGTAGAAGCTAAGATTACTGATCTTAACTGGGATGAAAAGAAGATCAGCCTTTCAATCCGCGCGTTGATTCCTGTTCCTGAGAAGGAAGAAGTAAAGGAAGAAGCTCCTGAGGAAGAGGCTGTTCCGCAGAAGGCAGAAGCTCTTGTTTATTCAACAGACCCTGAGGTTGAAGTTGAAGAAGCAATCGAAATTGAGCCGGCAGATGCTGAATAATTCAGAGGTATTTAAAAAAGAGTGTTCATGGTGAACACTCTTTTTTCTGTGCTATTTTCTGTCTGCCGGCGTTTTCTTTTTATACGAGAAAATGAAGCCTGAAAATTGTTATCTTACATATCCAAGAATTTTTTGAAAAAGTTTTATAAGTTTTATACATAATGAAAGCGTAAGAACCTTAGACTTTCGTAAAAGCTTGAAATAAAGCTTGTGCTCTAATGTAAAGGCATCGGTATCGATTTTATATATAAAGCCTTGTTCCTTTGAAAAATCTATTATTTTATTTATATTTTTTAATTTTTTAAAAAAGGAAATCTCATTCTCTTTTTTTAACTCATTACTTATAAGCATTTTTACAAGATAAGAATAGTAATAATTAAGCTGGCTACTGTATTGAGAAACAGCCAGATTAGATTCGTTAAAAAAGCGATAGAGCGATTTAAATCGTTCGAATGAATCTTTATCATATATAGCTGTCATCTGAACATTTGAATGGCGGTAGTGATAGAGATATTGCTGTTTCATGAAATACATATTGTTAATTTCAAGAAAATACGGGTACACACAGGCAGCATCTTCGCCGTTTTTTATGTTATCATATATAGAAAGCTGGTGCTTTAATAACATATCACGTTTAAAAAGCTTATTCCATATTACAGGGTAAATTCCAAAATTGTAGAAGCTGCCACTGTAGAGCATAATGGGGAATATTTTTTCCTCCAGCTCACTGCGGCTGTAGTAGCCTGTTTCAAGAGTCGCGCCAGTAATATCACGCGTTTTCATATGATGCTGCTCATGCTCCACGTCACACATGACAAGATCGCAGTCATATTTTAACGCATTATCAATCATATAGAGGTACATATTGCTGTCAATCCAGTCATCACCGTCAACATATCCCACATATTTTCCGGAAGCCGCAGCAAGACCTGCTTTGCGCGCACTTACAACACCGCCGTTTTTCTTGTGAATAACTGATATGCGTGAATCTGTTTCAGCAAATTTATCACAAATATTTCCTGAATTGTCTGTAGAACCATCATCAACAATAATAAGCTCAAAATCAGTAAAGGATTGTGCAAGTATGCTTTCAATACATTGTTCTAAAAATGGCTCGACATTATACACAGGTACTATGATACTAAGTAATGCCATACTTGTCCTCCTTTACATAAAATACTGCATTATAAGTATATCACGTTTTATATATATAGTCAATTCGTATTTACTTTTTGAGTTGTTTATGATAATATAATTAAGGAAACACTGAGATTTTTAGTATTGTATAATGCTGAGCGACAAAATATGACTGAATAAAAAAGGCGGTGAGCATATGAAAATTTCTGTTATTGTACCTGTATATAACAATGAAAAAACAATACTGCGTTGTATAAAAAGTATAGTAAGCCAGACTCTGGCGGATATTGAAATAATAATAGTTAATGACGGATCTGATGATGATACTCCGGATATATTAAACACTCTTACAGATAATAGAATCAGGGTTATTACACAGGAAAACAAGGGACAGGGATATGCAAGAAATTGCGGCATGGCTGCTGCTTTGGGGGATTATATAGCATTTGTCGACGCAGATGATACAATAGAGCCTGATATGCTTGATAAAATGTATGAATTAGCAGAAAAATATAAAGCTGATATTGTTCAGTGCAATTTGCTTGATATATATCCTGACGGTGAAACAAGAGTGCAGTTAAAAATGAAGGATTGTTTGGTTGAGGTGAATGATACTGCAAAATATATTTCGGAATATCTTGCAACGTGTATACACAGCTACGAGGTTTGTAATAAGCTTTTCAAACGTGAATTTATCTTTAACAATAATTTGATATTTGAAGATACAAAAAAATATTTTTCAGAGGATATTCTTTTTAATATGGAGGCTGTAAAATATTTAAAAAATATATATTTTTATTCAAAGCCATGTTATAATTATTACCAGCATTGCGAGAGCCATATGCATAGGAGCGCTGATGAAAGGCTGATAAAAATGTCGCTTCTCTTTGAGGACTATTTGAAAACAACGGATGAAAAAATAAAATCATCTGTGTCATATCTCATGACTATGGTGATGCTTTATAATGTGGGAAGCTGCGATAACAGAGAGCTTTCATATAAAGCGCTTAAAAGAATATGTCCTGCGGCGGCAAAGGCTTTAAGGTCTGTCAGGAATATTAAGCATAAAATATTTCTAATAATGATATTGCTGTTTCCTGTAAATATAAAATGGAAGCTGGCAAAAATTCTGGTGCGAGGTAAAATATGAAAATATTATTGGATGGCTATTTTGATAAAAATTTAGGTGATGATTTAATGCTTGAACTGGCGGCAGAAAATTTATCGGAGCATGAAATATACATGAATACACCGTATCTGCAGCATACTGATGAAGAAAAGCCTTACAAAATGACAGATATAGATATAAAATTAAAGGTAATAGGCTCAGGCTTTTTGCTGCGGAATTATACTTCAATGATATACCGTATAAAAGAGATGATACAGGACAGAGGGGATTATTTAAAAGCTGTTTTAAGCTGCAATATAAGCCAATATCCTAATTTTCTTGCCGAATATGTAATTAAAAGGCAGCTTAGCGAATTTGATTTTGTAACAGTCAGAGATACATATTCATATGAATATATAAAAAAGAAATTACCCCAATTAAAATGCGAATATTATCCCGATATTGTTTTTTCTATTCCCAATGACAGAATTAAAAATTGCAAAAACGAGGGAGCCTTGGGAATTTCTGCGTATAATAGTTATGGGCAGACTCCTGATGAGGTTAATTTAAAATTTGCAGAAATGGCTGATAAATTTATTGAAAAAACGGGAAGGAAGGTTTTGTTGTTTGCATTAAATACAGGCTTGGAAAACGATATTAAAGCGGCAAAAAGCATAAAAAATATGATGAAAAATTCTGTGCACACAGAAATAATAGCATATGACGGGATACTTGATAATATTAAAAGGTGTTCAAAAATGATTGGAATACGTCTTCATTCTGTAGTTCTTGCAATGTGTGCCGGTGTGCCGGTTATACCCGTGGCATATTCGGATAAAACGCTGCATATGCTTAATGATTTGAATTTTAACGGTAAGATATTTGAATGGAAAAATATTGATTTTAATTTACTTGGCGAGCTTTGTATGGCAGAAACAGAAAAATTTGCACTTGATGACAATATAAGAAAAGAGGCTTCAAAACATATAAAAGCATTCAAGGAAATATTTTGTTAATAGGAAATGCGGTCAAAGGCTTGACCGCATCAGACTGTCGACAAATTGCCCAAACCGTGCAAATTAGATTTATTTCATGTTTGAAACCGCAATATAGTGTTTTGACAATTATTAAAGCCATTCTCCAAAAAAATGGCTTTAATATGCACTTTTCACGAAAATAAACTCTACCGTACCCATGTACGCCGACGAGTTCATTTTCGTAAAATCTGAGCTAATTT
>JALEPO010000197.1 GCA_022768695.1 Clostridia bacterium | reverse complement strand
ATGAAATCGGTGCTCTTAGAAAATATTATTTTGTAGATAATGGTCTAAGAAATGCAAGATTGAATTTCGCTTATGAAGACGAAGGACAAATGATTGAGAACATGATATACAATGAATTGATTTATAATGGTTATACGGTCAATGTCGGGTCTTTTGAAAAAATTGAAAAAGACAAAAATGGAAAAAGCATTAGAAAATGCTATGAAATTGATTTTATTGCCAAAAAGGGATCAAAAAAATATTATATTCAAGTCAGTAATGATATTTCTTCATCAGAAACTAAAACAAGAGAAATTAGACCATTTATTGCACTAAATGATTCTTTTCAAAAAATTATCGTTATAAATAGACCACTTGAAGAGTCTATAGATAGCAATGGATTTGTTATCATTGGCATCGCAGATTTTCTTTTAAGATTTATTAAATAAAATCTAAAAGCTAAGCATGTTTAGGTATTGACATATTTACGTAAAAATATACTTCCTAATGGACTTGATACTTGTATTTGCGCATATTTTGACCGCTTGATAAATATTTTATTTGATTTTATTAATGCGAATTGAAAAATGTATTTTACCAAAAGCAGAAAAAAGTCTTAAAGAAGAGGAAAGCCGTCAAATGAATATTTTTGATTCATTTTAAAATCATATAGAATTTAGTGTCGTTTTTATATAAAATTTCATTATATGAAAAAATCATTTGTTAAATCGTTATCATTATTATTTGCTCTCTCTATTGCATCTATCCCAAATCTTAACAAAATAGTTGAAGTAGTCGCTGGTAGTAATGATTTACCGACCACAATTAATTTAAATGATAATACTGAGCAAGAAATTAGAAATTATTATTCTTCTTTATCTTCCCTTCCTGAAGATGAGTTAAAAGGGGCAAATTTATTAAAGAACTTAAAGAAAATAATTTCTAAAGAAAATGTTTTTTATGATTATGGTGGTGGCACGACTGGTGTTGGTGCAATATACATGATTACTGATCGAAATTGGGAAGCATCTCCAGCTTCTTCATTAGATCCAAATTTTGGAAATTATGATGCATCAACCAA
>JALEPO010000130.1 GCA_022768695.1 Clostridia bacterium | reverse complement strand
TGATGGCTGTGTGAACCGTTTATATGAACGCGGACTTATTGACGAAGCCGGCAGACTTGACGCTCCGGGACGTCCTATACTGTATGTAACGACCGATACATTTTTACGGTGCTTCGGTTTGAAATCGCCAAAGGATTTGCCCCCGATTAATTTTAAACAGCTTAAAATTGAGGAAACGGATGAGGAAGCAAGCGAACAGGCAGAAATGGCAGACTCTGGGCAACAAATCGAAAAGTTAGCAGAAGCTGCTGAAAATCAGGAGCAAACGGCAGATTAAAATACGGAAAAATAATTTAAAGCAAGATGTTCCCCGGGTATGTGGAGAACTGTACTTACTTTTTTCAGTGATGATATAATCCTGAAAATTTACCCGTTATTGAAAAGGAGAAGACTATGACATGGCTGTATATAGTATTAATTATACTTGCTGTAATAGGATTTTTATTGCTTATACCGATAAAGGCAATTATATCCTTTGCCGTTGATGATAGCAATGAAATATCGGTGCGGTATATGTTCCTGAAATTCAGAATATATCCGGGTAAAAAGAAAAAGAACGGCAAAAAGACTCGGGAGGAGAAGTCTGAAAAACAAAAAAAGACTTCTGATATAAAAAAATATCTGCATACTGCGTGGGACTCCCGTGAAGATATAAAAAAGGGAATTTCTGATATTTTATATTATATGATACATCATGCGGTAACTGTAAATGAACTTAATATTTCCGCTTGCTTTGGATTTGACGATGCTATGAAAACGGGAATTGCTGCCGGATGGATAAATGCATCTATTTATAATTTTATTGGTCTGTTGGACAGGTTTTCAAGGATAAGAAAATGGAATGTATCAATAAAGCCGGATTTTAATTCAAAATGTATAAAGGCAGGAATTTACTGTGTAATAAGTACCAATACGGCGCATATATTTGCGCTTGGCGGTATTGTGTTAAAAATGTTATTGAAATTTTTAAGAGATATAAAAAAATACGAAAAGAATGAGCCGAAAGGAGAAAAATAAATGAGTAATCCTATAAAAGAAATGATTGAAGGGGCAATGAGCAGTGTTCAGGGCATGATTGATACAAAGAGCGTTATAGGGACACCTATAACCGCGCCTGACGGAACTATTATCGTGCCTGTTTCAAAGGTAAGCTTTGGAGTGGGCGGAGGCGGAAGTGAGTTTTCGGCAAAAAGCAAGGAGGGTGAAAACCTTTTTGCGGGCGGTATCGGAAGCGGCGCTACCGTTCAGGCTGAGGCATTTCTTGTTATAAATAACAGCAATGTAAGGCTTATTCCTATGAATGCCTCGCAGTCATCGCTCGATAAGGTAATAGATCTTATGCCGGGAGTAATTGATAAAGTAAACGGATTTATCTCAAACAGAAAAAAGGAGAAAAATACAGATGAGTATAACTCTTAAGGACAAAATTCTTGCAAATGTTATGAAGCCTACTCGTTATACGGGAGGAGAGCTAAACGCAGTTTTGAAAAATCCGGAGTCGGTGGAGGTCAGATTTGGATTTTGTTTCCCGGATACTTATGAAATAGCAATGTCGCATTTGGGACTGAAAATACTGTATCACACATTAAATAATCGTGAAGATACTTGGTGCGAGCGTGTTTTTGCTCCATGGACTGACATGGAGGAAGAAATGAAAAAAAGAGAGATGAAGCTTTTCGCTCTTGAATCAGGTGACGAGGTTACTCATTTTGATATAATGGGTTTTACGCTTCAGTATGAATTGAGCTATTCAAATGTAGTAAATATGCTGATGCTTGCCGATATTCCTGTGAGAGCGAAGGACAGAGATGAATCATATCCAATTATATGCGGCGGCGGACCGTGCGCATATAACGCTGAACCTGTTGCGGAAATTTTTGATTTCTTTATGATGGGCGAGGGTGAAGAGATAATTCATGAGATAACGGACGAGTATATAAAATGGAAGAAAAGCGGAAAGAAAAATAAAAAGGATTATCTTGAGGCTATCGCTAAAATTGAAGGTGTATATGTTCCGTCTTTTTATGATGTGGAATATAATGAGGATAACACTGTTAAGTCTGTTAAACCCAATAATCCCAATGCAAAGCCTAAAATTAAGAAACGTATAATGAAGGACTTTAATTCAACCTATGCTCCTGATACTATCATTGTGCCATTTGGAGAGGTTGTGCATGACAGAGTTATGCTTGAGGTTATGAGAGGCTGCTTAAGAGGCTGCCGCTTCTGTCAGGCAGGCTATATATACCGTCCGCTTCGGGAACGTAAAAGTGATGTGCTTTTAGGATTGGCGGATAATCTGCTTTCATGCAGCGGCTATGATGAGATTTCGCTGTCATCACTATCCACAAGTGACTACAGCGGTCTTAAGGATTTAACAGACGGCTTGCTTGATATTACAGAGGAAAAGAAAATCGGTCTTTCGCTGCCGTCGCTGAGAATTGATAATTTTTCTCTTGAGCTTATGGAAAAAGTACAGAAGGTAAGAAAAACCGGTATTACTTTTGCTCCGGAGGCGGGTACGCAGCGTCTTAGAGATGTTATAAACAAGAATATTACCGAGGAAAATATAATAAAATCCACAGATTTGCTTTTTAGAGGCGGCTGGACAAATGTAAAACTGTATTTCATGATAGGACTTCCCACAGAAACAATGGAGGATGTTGTAGGCATTGCGGATCTGGCGCAGAAGGTTCTTGGTGTATATTGGGCAATCCCAAAGGAGGAACGCGCAAAACAGATAAATATTACCGTAAGTACTTCAAGCTTTGTTCCAAAGCCGTTTACAGCGTTTCAGTGGGCGGCTCAGGACAGCCGTGAAATGCTTATCGAAAAGCAGGATGCCCTAAAAGCGGCGATTACATCAAAGAAAATAAGATACAACTGGCATGACAACAAGACAAGCTATCTTGAAGGTGTGTTTGCACGCGGTGACAGACGTCTTTGTGAGGTAATAATACGAGCAGTGGAAAACGGCTGTAAATTTGACGGCTGGGGAGAGCATTTCAAGTTTGATACTTGGATGAAAACCTTTGATGAGTTAGGTATTAATCCTGATTTTTATAATGCAAGAGAAAGAAGCTATGAGGAAGTTCTGCCATGGGATCATATTGATATTGGAGTCACAAAGGAATTTTTTATACGCGAAAATGAAAAGGCAAAGGCTGCGGTTACAACAAAAAATTGCCGTGAGCAATGTGCGGGCTGCGGCGTAAATCAGTTTAAAACAGGGGTGTGCTATGAGTAATTATATTTTGAAATATTCAAGAGATGATAGAGTAAAATACATATCACATCTTGATTTTATGCGTCTGTTTCACAGAGCTGTCAGACGTTCGGGATTGCCGATTGTATTTTCTCAGGGATTTAATCCGCATCCTATAATGAATGTGGCGCAGCCG
>JALEPO010000112.1 GCA_022768695.1 Clostridia bacterium | reverse complement strand
GGAAATTCAATTAAAAGAGAAATGAGAAACAGTGATTTTTTCTTTGCAGCGGCATTTTTTATACTTGCGGCGGGTGTGATTTCAGGAAGCATTTATTTACTAAAGACTGCCGATGTATCGGGTGACGGAATAAAATCATATTTGGAAACGTTCATGAAATCCGGAATAGAAAAAAACAAGCTTGAGGTTTGTAAATGTGCATTCAAAGAAAATCTGATAATATTTTTAATTATATTTATATCCGGTTTTTTCAGATTTGGAATTATTTTTTCAGCGGCGGCTGTGATAAGAAAAGGATTTGTAATAGGGTTTACAGTTTCCTCGTTTATAAAATTCTATGGACTAAAAGGATTGCTTATTATGTCTGCAACGATGCCGTCACTATTAATTATAATTCCGGCGCTGCTGATTTTTTCGGCAATAAGCGTAAATTTTTCACTGTCAAAGAAAAAAAATCAAAAAAATTTTATTTTTTCATACATTTTTTTTGGAATTTTTATTTTTACAATATTTTGTGCCGCAGCATTTTCGGAAGGTTACTTGACCACAACATTTATGAAATGGAGTTTCCCTAAATACAACTAAAAAATACAAAAAATACAATTTTTTAAAGTAATTTACAAATAAATTTAAAAAAAAGGCTATACAAATAAAAAAAATGTGTTATAATATATAATGACTTAAAAATGAAAAAATATTGAAATGTAAATGTAACAAAAGCTTGGTGTAGCTGAAAGCGCTGAAGGGGAAGGGGAAAAAAATGCAGGCGTATGTTGATGAATATGCGAGTTTTATGAGTAATGTCCGGCATAAGGCCGTTAATACTATTGAGTCATATAAGCGGGATGTGACGCAATACATAACATATCTGAATAATGTTGGTGTTACGGATTTATCCTCGACCACCAAAACTACTGTGCTTTCGTATTTGCTTGAATTGCAGAAGGAGGGCAGAGCAAGCTCCACTGTTTCGCGTACGCTTGCATCTCTGCGTTCTTTTTATGTTTTCATGATTCAAAACGGAATGGTTCAGAATGATCCTACAATAAATCTTGAGGCTCCTCATGTTGAAAAGAAGCCGCCGCAGATTCTTACAAGTGCAGAGGTTGAGCTTTTGATGAATCAGCCCAAATGCATAGACAATAAGGGAATGCGCGATAAAGCTATGCTTGAGCTTTTGTATGCTACCGGTATACGCGTATCGGAGCTGATTAGCTTAGATATTACCGATGTTAATCTGGCAATGAGCTTTATACATTGTAACGGAAGAAAAAAAGAAAGAATAGTACCTATGGGAAATAAAGCCTTAGAAGCTTTAACGGTTTATGTTGACAACGCGCGTGGAAATATGGTAAAATCAGATACAGAAAAGGCGTTGTTTGTCAATTGCGGCGGAGTCAGATTGTCAAGGCAGGGCTTTTGGAAAATTATTAAGCATTATCAGCATCAGGCAGATATAAAAAAGGAAATCACACCTCATACGCTGAGACATTCCTTTGCGGCACACCTTCTTGAAAATGGTGCGGATTTGCGGTCAATACAGGAAATGATGGGGCATGCGGATATATCTTCAACACAGGTATATTCTCAGCTGGTCAGCAGCAGAATTAAGGATGTTTATGCAAAGGCGCATCCGCGTGCTTAGAAAATAACAGGAGAAGTGCCTATGATATTTAAAAATTTTTTGAAAAAAACAAAAGAATTATTTGGCGGCATTATACATAAAACAGATTCTTTTTGGGAAAAGCTTGTGAAAAGACTGAAGCCGTTAGCTGATAAATGTGAACCGCTAAAGAAAAAGCTGAATCCGGTTTGGAAAAAGCTTGAGCCGGCGGCTGTGCTGGTTGGAAGATTTTTATTGGCGGTATTAAAATCAAAGAAGCTATGGATACCTCTCATAGCTTTTGTTGTCGTGTTCGGAGGATATAATAAAATCTGCGAATACTATTTTACCAATCCCGACGCATATTTTTGGCTTAGTGACGAAGTCAATAAACGCTATCCGGATCAGATGAGATATAAATATTATTATGTAAATAATGTTCTGCAATATGAGCTTGAGGAACATGATTTGGATACGAATGACGTAAAGGAAATCCAGGTAGGAGATAACAGAAAGTTTATGATTAATCATTCAAGAGGATTTGCTATGGAATTTCCTCGTGATGTTACCTTTGACTTTACAGCAGGCCATGAATTTATTGTCGCTAAGGATGATAAATATTCAATTGTTGTTTCAAAGGAATTTTCGCCTTATGAAAGAACGAGGTATTATATACGCGATTATTTGAATAAATTCCTTTTGGACGAGCGATACAGAGAGCAGAATAAAATAGTTGTTCATAAAAACTCGGTAGAAAAGATAAATGATTTTTGGGTACAGGTTCTTTGCGTTTCGCGTACACCGGCGCCTAACAGCCCGATAAAACAAAACACCTACGCATATTGCTATATATATGATAAAGAACAGCGATATTACAGGATTATGGTAAAGGGCGAAAAATATGATGACGAATTTCTTGACACGATTTATAAAATGCTCTATTCCTTTGATTTAAATGTCGAAATCAGAGGCACATCAAAGAATTATACCAATTATGAACCTATTGAGGATCCGAACTGGAATGAAGAAACCAGAGATTTTTACCGCGAGCTGTGCAATACGGATAAGCTCAAGTGGGGAATATATGTTCCTCAAGGTGTGCGTGATATGCGTTTTGAGGAAGTTGAAAAAATGGAGGAAAAAATCGACTATACTTTTGAAGGCATGATAGAGTACTTGTATTTGGGAGTAGAAGGCGAGGACTTCCCCCTTGAGGGTATGAAGAAAGCATATGATGACGGTAAGGTTGTAGAGCTTACATTGCAGACGGCTACAATAATGAATGCGGATCTTGATGGATACAGCCCTGTATTTGACATTCTTGACGGACTGTGGGACAGTAAAATTCGCAAATTTGCACAGCAGGCAAAGGAATTTGACCATCCGTTCCTTTTCAGACTTAATAACGAAATGAATTCGGATTGGACAAGCTATTGCAGCTCAACCATGATGAATGATCCGGAGCTATATGTAACTATATGGAGAAGATTTTATGATATATTCCACGAGGAGGGCGTTGACAACGCTATTTGGGTATTTAATCCCAATAATATAACCTTCCCTCCGTGTGGATATAACGATCCGATGGCATATTACCCGGGCAATGGGTATGTTCATGTGTTTGGTGTTACCGGATATAATACCGGAACATATTATGAAAAGCAAAATGCGGAAAAATGGCGTGAATTTGAGGAGCTGTATGATGAATGTGATAAGCTTTTCCTTGAAAATTACGGAAAATTCCCGTGGATAATAACTGAATTTGCTTCAAGCTCAATAGGCGGCGACAAGGTTCAGTGGATAAAAAATATGTTTGAGGTATTGCCAAAGTATAAAAATATTAAAATGGCATTTTGGTTTAACAGTGCAGACTGGGATCCGGCATACCCCAAAGAAACTGTGGTTTCAAGACCATATTGGCTGGACGAAACCGAGGAAACTCTTAAAGCCTTTGGCGAGGGAGTAAAAAACGAATAAAATTCCATAAAAAGCATATTATAACTTATATCAGAGCGGCGGACAAAGCCGTTCTCCAAAATAATTTGACGGAGGAAATGATATGAGAAGAATAATATGCTTTTTTGTTGCTGTTTTTATGTGCTTTTCCGGTTTAACTGTTTTTGCAGAGGGCGATAAAGATCTTGATATAAATGCAAAATCGGCAGTGTTAATGGAAGCGTCTACGGGAAAAGTGCTGTACGAATATGCGCCTGATGAACAACTCCCTATTGCAAGCGTTACAAAAGTTATGACGATGCTGCTTATTATGGAGGAAATAGACGAGGGGCGTATGACTCTTGATGATATGGTAAGTGTTAGTGAAAATGCCATGAGCTATGGCGGAAGTACAATGTTTCTTGAAACCGGCGAACTGCTTAGCGTTAATGATATGCTAAAAGGTATAGCTGTCGCATCTGCAAATGACGGATGTGTTGCAATGGCAGAGCATATAGCCGGCAGCGAAAGTTCTTTTGTTGATATGATGAATGAAAAAGCAGCTGAATTAGGAATGAGCAATACGCATTTTATGAATACAAACGGTCTTGACGAAGAAGGACATTATTCGAGTGCAAGAGATGTGGCAATTATGTCGCGTGAATTAATAAAGCATGAAAAGATTTTTGATTATACAACTATCTGGACTGATGAGCTGCGGGACGGAAAATTCCAGCTTGCAAATACAAATAAGCTGATACGATTTTATAACGGTGCAAACGGTTTAAAAACTGGTTCTACATCTCAGGCGCTTTGTTGTCTTTCTGCAACTGCAAAGCGTGATGATATGCAGCTTGTAGGTGTGGTGCTCGGAGCACCCACTTCGGCAGAACGATTTGCTTCAGCAAAGACATTGCTTGATTATGGATTTTCACATTATAATGTGAAAAAGCTGATAAGTGAAGGTGAGGAGCTTGAGCCTGCCGCTGTAAGTAAAGGCGTATCGGAAACGGTAGGGACAATATCAGGCGGAGAATGCTCGCTGCTTGTTGAAAAAAATAAGGACGACAATATCAGCAGTGAAATAATCTTAGACGAAAATCTTACGGCACCGATTGAACGGGGACAGAAAATAGGGATTGTTAAATTTGCTTTAAACGAAGAGGTAATTGGCGAAGTGCCGATACTTGCAGCAAGTGATGTTGAGAAAAAGGGGATAGGCAGTATTATACTTGATTTTCTGAAAAATATAATGTATGGCGGTAATACAGTAGAATAAAAGAAAATGTTTTGCAGAGATATTTTAATACTTTTTTCTCAAAACATTGAAATTGTACAGAAAATGTTGTATAATAATATCATTGGAGGGATTTTGTGATGTTAAAGAAGTTAATTATAACCTTATTGGCAGTCATTTCATTTTCTGCCGGAATAATATCGTGCTCAGCAGATTGGGAGGACGATTATCCGTGGGCGGTTGACGGAGTAAATTATTGTGTATCAAGAGGAATTATGAGCGGTGATGAATACGGTGATTTGCTGCTTGGCGAAAATCTTACACGCGCTCAGATGGCGAAGATTTTATCTGTGACATTCGGACGTGAATCAACAGGTTCTGTTTCTTTTTTAGATGTGGAAAGTTGGCATTGGTCATATGACTATGTATCGGCAATTGAGGACTGCATAAAGAAAAAAGGACTCTATTTTAACGGTGATGAATATGTAACGCGCGAGGAATTTGCGGCAACAATGATGCTTGCGGCAGGTTTGAATGAATGGAGTCTGAGAAATCCGGGGATGCTGTCGGCTAATTTCTATGATGCAGGGGATGTTGACGCTGATTATAATAAGCTGCTTACAGTGGCGGTTGAAAGAGCATACATGAATGGCTACGAAGGGTATCTGTACCCTAAGGGATTAATGACGCGAGCAGAGGTGTGCACGCTTTTATACAGAGTGGCAGAGTCTATGAACGGGAACATTACCTTGAATTGGTATGATCTTGGCGTAATGGAATCATGGACGCCGCTTGCAGGCGCAGCGGAAATTACTGTTGAACAGGCGCAGGCATGGGCAAGAGCAAGAGGTGCGGCAGAGCGATTTATAGAAATCGCTCCTACATATTGGTATTACGGAGATTTATTCGGCTTAAGACCGGAAATTTTGTATGCGCAGGCGGCAAAGGAAACTGCATTTGGCAATTACGGCGGTGCGGTTATTCCGGAAATGAACAACTGGGCCGGAATAAAAATTAGAAATCCAATAGGTGACAGAACGGAGGATCATGAAACCTTCGCCACTCCCGATGACGGAGTGCGGGCGCATTATAATCACATGAGCGCCTATGTGGGACTTGCGCCGATTGGGGATGTGCATGACAGGTATTACGTTGTAAAGAGCATCTCATGGGCAGGAACTGTGGAAAATCTTGAAGCATTGGGCGGACGCTGGTGCCCGGATTTATATTACGGCTACAGTATTCTGCATGAGTATGTTGAAAAGATGGCGCAGTATTAAGTGTTGAAAGGGAATACTAATGATATTACTTAACGGAAGCAGCATCAAAAAAATGTTTCTTGACGAAACACTTTTTGACAATGTGTCGTTCAACGTGGACAGTGCCGATAAAATCGGCTTTGTGGGCGTAAACGGAGCGGGGAAATCCACTCTTTTCAAGATAATCACAGGAGATATGGACTATGACGAGGGTGAGATTTTCCGCAATAAAAATTTAAAAATCGGCTATCTTGACCAGTACAGCGTAAACGGAAGTGAAAAGAGCATATGGGACGAAATTCTTACTGTATTTTCCGAGGTAATGGAGATAGAACAGCAGCTTGACGAAATCCGCTTTGATATTGAGAATAAAATCGGCGACCTTGACGTGCTTGTAAAGCGTCAGACCGCCTTGCAGGAGCGTTTTTCGGAGCTTGATGGATTTTATTATAAGTCAAAGGCAAAGAGTACCCTTACGGGACTGGGGTTTGCGGAGGACGAGTTTAGCTTGTGCGTGGATAAGCTGTCGGGCGGACAGAAAACGCGCGTTGCGCTTGGCAAAATTCTGCTGTCAGACGCAAATTTACTGCTGCTTGACGAGCCAACCAACCACCTTGATATTGAGTCGGTGGAATGGCTTGAGGATTTCTTGAAAAGCTATAACGGCGCGTTTATCGTGATTTCCCACGACCGATATTTTCTTGACAGGGTTACGAACAAGACCTTTGAGC
>JALEPO010000179.1 GCA_022768695.1 Clostridia bacterium | reverse complement strand
GTTTTCGCTTCCGTATCATACTCCGCATACACCTGCACCACATTATCATCAGGAGAAATAGGATTTATTGTAAAAGCAGCAGGTAATGACACCTGTACACCGTTAATTTTTATACTTTTTCCTGCTGTAACCGTTACAGTTGCATTTGAATAGGAACTGTCAACCTGCACCTGAAAATCACTGTCGCTAAAGCTGCCGTCAATAATATATACTCCGTACATATCTTTCCGAACAGTCTTAATGCGCCCGTCAAGTGCGGTGTCGGCACTTTTGCGTTCAGATATTTCATCATTGATGTTATTCTGCAATGTTGTGATTGTTTTCTGTAATGAATTGTCAGCATTTTTTCGTTCCAATATTTCCTTATTGATTAAACTCTTTGTGTCCGTATCATCCAGCACAAATAAATATCCATTTTGAGGGTCCGCGCCGCCTACTGCTCTACTCAAAAGAACACATATCCTTGTTTCGTCCGGAGAAATTGTGCAACTGAGCGGTGTATAATAATCATCGTGTGTTCTGAATTCCGATAAACTCCTGTCCGTGTCATTTTCCAGTTTGAAGAATACATTAACCGGAATATCCTCAGGAAGTTCATAACCTAATGATTGTTCACATTCTGAAAGATATACCGGTTCACCATCATAATATATAAAATCAGATGCTTTTGCTATTTCGCTCCAAACGTAAGGTGACAGCTTACCTCGGTCAATGCTTTCGTCAGCAATTTTGTCAGCAGTAATGGCAGAGTAACCGATTTTTTCTTTAGTAACTGCGCCTTTGCCGATTTTCCCTTGGGTGATGGCGCCATCTGCCACCTGCGCAGTGCCAACAGCTTTGTCGGCTATTTTTGCCGTTGTAACACTCTTATCAGGGTGGTCGAGTACAGCAGCGGTTTTATGCGCGCTGACTGTATCCTCTAACGCATTATGCGCCTCCTGCACCTTGGTGAAGTGCGCCTTAACTTCCTTCCACCACTGCTTCAGTCGCGTTGTTCCCTTATACAGGGAAAAGTCTAAATTCAATTTCACATTTGCTTCACTCCTTCCAAAATCCCAATTGATTGGGATTTATCGTATTAAAAAAGCACGTTCTCTAACGTGCTGCTATGGCGGTATTCTCCTGTACATATGTCCTCCTTTTGGGTATAGAAAAAGCACGCCGTATGACGTGCTTTTAAAACTATTGTGCTATTTTTAACTGTTCAATCAATGCGTTTTGTAATGTCTGAGAAAAATTCACATTTTCTTTTACTGCTAATTCATTAAGCCATGCAGGAATCGTCAATGTTTTTTTTATTGCTTTATCGTCGTGCTTCTTCATATACTCAATCATATTGAATTCTACCATTACAACAAACTCATTTTCATTTGTAATTATACTCTTTGGATTTGTCGCCTTTGGATATTTAAAAGCTTTTTCACTATCCTCTAAATATAAACCCAAAGCATCAATCGCCATTTCGTATGCTTCTTCTAAAGTATCTCCCTCGGAAAAACACCCTTCAAAATCCGGAAATGTAACTGAATATCCATCCGACTCCTCTGTAAATATAGCCGGATATAAATGTGTTGCCATATAAAAACCTCCCTACAAATATTATATATATGCAGAAACTTGCAGGGCTTATTTCAGCCCCGCTTGTTTCAATATGTTTTGCTCCGTCCCTTTTTTTAGGGATTTATTATGGAAAGGAACAATAGTTGTTTTATTAGTCTTTGGATTATACATCTTTTTATGCGACCCATTTTGACTGATTTCTTCAAAACCGTTTTTCTTGAGCAATGCTATCATTTCTCTCGGTGTTATCGGCATTCCTTGTCCCCCTTTCCTTAAGTACATATATATTATAACACGTATTAACACGTATTGTAAAGAGTTTTTTTTTTGAAATTGGTAAAACTTTTTGTTATTGTATACTAAAACAAAAGAGGTACTTATATTAGCGATCACAGCGCAAGGAATTATGATAATGTATCTAATCTTTTTGTTAATGTGTCTATTTGTTTCTGTAACAGACCTATATCCCTTTCAGTCGCAACATAATTACTGTCTATCCACAATCCGCCCTCGCTGATGTTAATACCTTTCAATTCACCGCCTACATCAACATAAGGCAGCATTTTAGCATAGCACGCGGATTCACTTGAGTATGTGTCACCGTAAAACTCAATACCCTTCGTATTATTGCCTGCCATGCCGACACGCAAAGCGCCTTGTATGATGCAGTCCTTCATAGTCTGAATACTGCCAGAGAAAACAGCCTCACCATCTTCATTAAGATAGACAGCTTGATTGCCCTTTTTATCATAAATTATAAAGACAAATTCACCGTTATAGTTTCCCAAGCGGATACGAATCCGGCTGCTGTCCCGTATCGTCAGTAAATCACCAATAATCTTAAGCAGCTCATTATCCGACTGTACGCCGTTACGGTCGGTATTTACGGCACCCTGTATTTTTCTTGTGGTAATTTGCTTATTCGTAGTCTGCACTGCCTCAAGCTCACGCTTTTTCTGTCTGAGCTGATACAGCGTAAAGAACACATCACGGCGCATATGTCCGATTGATATAACAGTTTCCCTCGCT
>JALEPO010000189.1 GCA_022768695.1 Clostridia bacterium | reverse complement strand
ATGAATTATGGCATTAGGATTACCCTTTCCCGTATTTCTTTGTTCGATAGGGCTATCAATATTATTTATATTCATTATTCTACCGCCCCCTATACTTATTATACCATTTCCTGCGGATTTGTCAACAGAATTTGCTTGTTTATACAGGGTTTTCAGTTCATTATATTTCTGTGGATCAGTATATTTCATCTCCTGCCATTTATCAAATGACCTGCCAGTAACCTTTGTGCCAAGCCTGTTCTTATACTCCGCAAATTGCAGCTTATCAGCAGTCTTGTTGGCATCCTTTTTACGAGATACTTCAAGCGCTGATTTCTGTTCGGGTGTAAGGCTTTTAACCCACTCATTATACGTCATATCTCCGTCAATAACTTCGTTTCTTCCTGTCAGCGGATTTCTTGCCCGGCGGTTAGTGTAATTCATATTTATTGTGGTTGTGCATCTGCACCGCGGATGCATTGTCGGGTAATTCACACCCTCCCGCGCCTCTGACAGCTTAAACACCTTACCGTCAAGCGGCGAACATACCGAACACGTCTTATAATCAAGCGTGGCAAGATATTTATATTCTTCATTCGTCATAATGCGTCCTTTATAAGTTCAATAACCTCGTCAGATTTATTTTTCAATCCCGGAACAAGATACGGCTGTGCCGCCATTTTGTATGTACCAAATTCAACATACATTGCATATTCGACGTTTGTTCCTATATCGCAGCGCATACCTGACGGCTGTGATGTTATTGACTGTCGCAAATTACCCGTGTCAACAGGACAAAGTGCCTTTGCCTCACCCTCGACTAACATACCGCCCTTTGCAACCGCCGCCGACACCTTCGAAACTATGTTGTCCGCAAAGGCTTCAAACAAATCCGCCGCAGCGTCACCGCCCAATATATTAACTTTTAACTGCATCAATATTTCACCTCATTCCATGAAAAAAACACGCTGCAAGCGTGCTTTGTTGTTGACAATATGCATTTTTTATGTTAGAATGGTAGCAAGAGGATAACCAACGGTTATTCCTGCAGTAAACGCTTATTGGCAGAAGCCAAAACCGCTTATCAGTTGCAGTGATAGGCGGTTATTTTTTTATGTTCTTTATTATTTCGAGAATGATAAGTAAAATTACCAAATCCATTAATAAATTAAAGTCCATACTTAACACCCCCATTCATCAGAGTGTCAAGAATAACCGTCAACCTCTTGCTGGCTTACATTATAGCATATTTTGTATTATAATGTCAATATCCACCGCCCTCTGCCATATCCTGAACACTGCGCAAGCGTGAAAGTTGCTTTTCCTCTTTTTCCTTCTTGGCAAGAGCTGCCTCCTCCTTTGCGTCAGACACAAACGGCAGACAGTCAAGCAATGTTTCATCAGACGCAATATCTTTTAAATTGCTTACCATCTGTGATATTTCAAGCTCGTTTGCCGGAAGATTGTATGTAAATACAATGTCTACTCTGTGTGTCGGCACTTCACTCATAGAATTCAGGATTGACAAATAATTATTGTACAGCTTGAACCGTTTACGAAGTGTTCTTGCAAAATACCGCTCCTTATTTTTCACCTGCTGTTCAAAGCCCATAAGCTTGTACTTTATCGCAACACCCGAAAGATTGTTGCCAAAGCTCTCATCCGATAAATCCGGGACCATGCTGAAACGGTGTATATCATCCTTTAAATCATCACGCAGAACCTTAATATCCGATTCTGTCATGACCTTTGAAAGATACTGAGCCGCTGCTCCCTCATATCCCATAAGTATACGTTCTTCACGGAGCTTTTTGGCCTCCTCGCTGTCAATTTCAATACCTATGAGGAATAAAAACGCGTCAACAAACTGCTCCTTATCATTAACGCGGTCAGACTGTAAAATATTATATGCGTCAATCAGCGGAATAAGCTGCTCAAAATCACCCTGATTTTCCTCATTATTTCTGTATTCGAGGATAGGAACATCTCCAAAGTAATGCGGAAC
>JALEPO010000186.1 GCA_022768695.1 Clostridia bacterium | reverse complement strand
TTCATTTCATTAAAGTTCGGCATACTCATTTCAGTCAATAATGACATAATTTGATTCTCCTCTTTGATAATGCTCTATGACATATATTTTACCATGTTATCTTGTTTTTGTAAATATTTAAATTCTCCTGTTACAAAAATTATAAATTGCAATATAAAATGTCCACAAATATTAAGCGACATTTAATTTATCAATTAGCATATTTGAAGATAATCCGTTTAGTATTCTTCTTGGATAATTGTTTATCCAATGCTCTATCATCTTAATTCTCTCATGAGAGAATTCGCCGATGTCTGCACCTTTCGGAATAAATCTTCTTATAAGCTTATTTGCATTCTCATTTGTGCCTCTCTCCCATGCACTGTATGGGTGTGCATAATAAACCTTTGTACGCTTTCTCTTCGTAAGAGCAGAACGTTCTATTCCCTCAAAATCCAGGTTTTCGCATCCATTGTCGCACGTTATTGTTTTAAAGGTTTCTCTGAATTTTTTACTGCCCATTTTTCGCTCTATTTTATCAAGCTCATTGACTACACACAACTGAGATTTGCTTTTTATTTTGCGTATAATTTCCTGCCTTGTCATCCTTTCGGTCAGAACCAATAAAACTGTTTTTGTTTTACTTTTTCCAACCACAGTGTCCATTTCCCAATGTCTGTACTCCTCTCGACTTTCTATCGACCATCTCTCTCACTTATACTTGTTCCCTTTGTGTTATTTATCGCTGTCCTTATGTTGTCGTATTTCCGCTTTTTCCCGTTTTTCTTTACCGGTAAATCCTTATTTGTTAAATTCGGAAACAACCCCTCATCTATATAGTTGTAGATTGTTTTGTATGATATTTTTGTTTTGATTCTGCTGTCCGTTTTGATTTTTTCCGCTGCCGCATATGGTGACATTTTTTCATTGATAATGAGATCTTCTATATATTCGACAAGCTCATAATCATTGCCTTCTCTTCATCCTGCGAATAATTTCGTTTCTCACCCGGATGTCTGGCTTTCCATAATTCTTTCCGTTCATAATGCTTATTCATGAAGTAATCAAACCCATCATAAAGTCTATATATTGCTCTCAATAATCCATACTTTT
>JALEPO010000018.1 GCA_022768695.1 Clostridia bacterium | reverse complement strand
ATGTACTTTTGTACGTACAAAAGTACCAAAAAACGCTGGGGAGAGAGGGCGCTCCTTGCAACCGTTGGTTGCTGCGCTCGCTTATCTCCCTCGCCCAGACCCCTCCCTCTGACTTATGGGTTTTCTATTGTATTAATTGCGATGCTCTGTAAGCCTCCCCTATTAGGGGAGGTGTCGCCATTAGGCGACGGAGGGGTTTATGGCGGAAATTTTAATATTAAACCCCTCAGTCACTTCGTGACAGCTCCCCTAATAGGGGAGCCTTGAAACCCGCAAAGCGGCATGTGCCAAAGGCAAAAGTGTCAAGGGGAGGCTTATTAAACTAAACCATAATTTAACTTAAAAAAATAATAGAAAGGAATGATTAATATGGCAAAAACATTACCATTTACAGGTTCAGGCGTTGCTATTATTACGCCGTTTGACGGTTTAAAGACAAACTATGATGAGCTGGGCAAGCTTATCGAAATGCACATTGCTAAGAAAACAGATGCCATTATTATCTGCGGAACAACAGGTGAAGCTTCTACAATGCCTGATGAAGAACATCTTGCAGCAATAGAATATACAATAAAAAAAGTAAACAAGAGAATCCCTGTAATTGCCGGAACAGGTTCAAATGACACAGCTCACGCGGTAGAGCTTACAAAAAAAGCAGAAGAGCTTGGCGCTGACGGTATTCTTACAGTAACTCCTTACTATAACAAGACAACACAGAAGGGACTTATTCAGCACTTCACAGCTATTGCGGAATCGGTAAAAATTCCGATTATTCTTTACAATGTTCCTTCAAGAACAGGTATGAATTTTTCAATCGATACATTAAAGGAGCTTGCAAAGGTTGAAAATATAGTAGGTATCAAGGAAGCAAGCGGAAATATAAGCTATGTTGCAAAAATTGCCGCTGAAATTCCCGATCTTTACATCTATTCAGGTAACGATGATATGATTGTACCTATTCTTTCTCTTGGCGGAAAAGGCGTAATTTCAGTAGTTGCTAATATTCTGCCTGAAGAAACACATAATATATGTGAATACTACTTTAATAGTCAGGTTAATGATTCAGCAAAGCTTCAGCTTGAAATGTTAGATCTTATCAACAATTTATTCATTGAAGTTAATCCTGTTCCTATAAAGACAGCTATGAATTTATTAGGCTATAACGCAGGAAATCTTCGTATGCCGCTTGTTGATATGGAACCGGCTAATCTTGAAAAGCTAAAGAAATCACTTACTGACTATGGTTTAAAATTAGCGTAAGCAAAGGAGAAAACCAATGACGAAAATTATTCTAAACGGCTGTAACGGAAAAATGGGGCAGGTTATAACGCGCCTTGTTTCAAATGATGATGAATGCGAAATTGTAGCCGGATTTGATATAAATGATTCTATAAACAACACATACCCTGTATATTCAACTCCTGATGAATTTACAGGTGATGCTGATGTTATCATTGATTTTTCTCATCCTTCAGTGCTTACTAATTTACTTGCATACTGCAAAAAGCGTAATCTGCCTGTAATTATTTGCACTACAGGACTTTCGGCAGAGCAGAAACAGGAAATGACAGACGCTTCAAAAGAAATTCCTGTTTTCTTCTCAGCCAATATGAGCCTTGGAATTAATCTTCTGATTGCCCTTGCAAAGCAGGCTGTTAAGCTTCTTGAAGGAAATTTCGATATTGAAATTGTAGAGCGTCATCACAACCAGAAAATAGACGCTCCTTCAGGTACAGCACTTGCTATTGCAGACGCGATTGATGATACTCTTTCTTATCCTGCTGAATATGTATATGACAGACATTCGGTAAGAAGAAAAAGAAAAAAGACCGAAATTGGCTTGCATGCAGTACGCGGCGGAACAATAGTCGGCGATCATGATATTATATTTGCCGGAAATGACGAGGTTATTGAGCTGAAGCACAGCGCGCACAGCAAAGAGGTATTTGCAGTCGGCGCAGTAAAAGCGGCAAAATTTATGACTGATAAGCCTGCCGGTATGTACGATATGAATGACTTAATAAGTAATTTATAACTGCATGATTAATTTAAAACATTAGAAATATTTAATAAATTTTTCTTTTGAATATGCAAAATGCTTATTTTATGAGCAATTTTCTATAAAAAGTTACAAGGGGCTGTGTTTTAGTACACAACTCCTTGTTTTTTAACTATAAATCTCATCTGCTATATTTTCTATTATATTTCCTCTTTCACCGGCATAATTCATTGTCATTCCCGTACCGCTCCTTGAGATTACGCAGTATGATATACAATATAAGGCGTCATCTGCCATTTTATAATTACGTTTCTGCATACAGCCTTTAGTGTATACATCTTCGGTTATATATTCATAGTCATCAACCTTTGTCATTATAATACGCCATCTATATTTGTCCTCCGGTTTCCACAGCTTACTCTGATCATAGCAGGGAAGATAAAGGTACAGCTTAATAAACGGATATTTTTCTTTTAATATAATTACAGCTTCTGCTGCAATTGTATCAAATCCCAATGCGCCTCCGGCAATAAAATTTTCTACACCCTTATTTTCAATCAAATATTCAATTTTATCTGACAGTATTTGCCTTATTTCTTTAATACGTCCTACAGGCAGCTTTCTGTGTCCTGTAAAAAAGCAAGTAAATTCCTTTTCCATAATATCACCTATGATATTATATCATTAAACTACTTATAAATACAAGCACTATTTGAAAATATATGATAATGACATAAGAAATACAGAAAATGTACCCGCTGCTAAAAATATCAGAGAAATACCGCCTGTTATATTTCTACTTTTAAATGTGTATATTCCATAGCTGACTACTCTGATAGTATAGAATAATATTAATATGCTAATTATTATTTTCATTATAAAATCAGCTCCTTATTTTGTATTATCTTCTCTCATAGTCATTCCGGAATGTCTTACATAAAATTCTGTATTAATCTCAATTTCATAGTCTGAAAACGTCGAACTCCAGTCATTTTCAGTAAATTTATTATATGTGGCAAAGCTTTTTTTTGCTTTTGTTATAAATCCCAGAATATCTGCATGATATTCATTTATTGTTTTGTCAATAAATTTTTTGCACGCATCCTCTATATATTTTTTTGATTCCTTCTCAAAACTTGTAACATCATATTCCGTTATATAATTAGCAGGCAGTGAATATAAATCGGATTCAAGATATAGTTTTATCTTTATCTTTTTATTTTTCGTGTCAACCTTAATTTTTGGCTTTTTTCTTTGCTGTAATTTTACTGTTATAGGAATATCGGGCGATTTTTCACTGAAAAAGCTTATATAGGCATATTTATAGTCACCGTTCAATATATTATAAATCTCGCTGTCAATGCCGCCCATAATACCTATCATTTTATTTTCCTGAAAAATCGCCATTCCCATTGATTCGCTCTTGTTTTTTTCCATAATTGCAACCTCTCCGGCAATATAATTTTTCATATTATATTCAAATTCCTCATCATTTACTGGAATTGACTTTTGTTTTTCGCTTTCTTTTTCTGTACTTTCATTACTTTCCTCACCGCCCGAAGAATTTTGTGAAGATGAGCTATCGCTTTGTGATTCACTCATTATTCCGGCAAGCGGCAAAACTCCGTCACGATATAATCTGTTTTGACAAAAATAAAAATTCATTACATTATTTTCGGGTATGCCTACACTGCCGTCTTTTTCGTAGGTAAGCTGATAATATTTTGCCGGATTTACCTCTATTACAGGCTTTATTTCATTCAAATACTTTTCCGCGCCATCAACTGATACTGCCAAATACATATCAGGTCTTATTTCATAGCTTCGCACTAAGGTTTCTAATATATCATTTAACCCCTTTTGAGCAATTTCTTTTGAAAATACCATTATTTTTGCATGTGACAGTGAAAACTTTTTACTTACTATATTATTTGCAACATTTATTCCGGAATATATATTTGGCGCTTCTACAGTTACATTTTCTACTATATCTCCGCCTTTTCCGCCCTCCTCGGACGCGCCGCCGCTTATCTGTGTCGGTTTTGCAAACTGTATTGTGATTTTGTAATTATTATCATTTCCCTCATCAAATCCCATAGCTACTACATAAGCTATATCGTTTGGCTCAGTGCCCATGCATCCTGAAAGCAGCAGCATTATTAAAATTGCCGGTATCATTTTAACTATTTTCATGATTTTCTCCTTTAACTTTTTTTAAAGCAATTTCAAATATCACAGGCAATAAAAATGCAAACGGATATACTATATAACTGATAACAGATTCAAGCCTCATAGAATCCATGATTGAATTTTGTGTAAGAGATAATCCAAAAATACATATAATAACAGGAATAATAATCGGCTTATGATATTTAAGATTGAATGTTATCTGCCAGACATAGCTTAACGTATATAAATAAAATGAAGAATACAGCAGAATAAGTATTGACCACACAAATTGAAAAAAGGTTTCAAATCTGCTGAAGAAGCTGCTTAAATGTATCATTTTTGTAAGCTGATAAACAGGCAGTATAAAATTTTTTGATTCCGGATACGGATATATGCTGCAATAGGCCAGCATTATTAAAAATGCTGCTATTCCTCCTATAATTATAGCTCTGAATCCGCTTTTTTTAAATTCACTGTAATTTTTCATAAAAGGCATTAATATATTAAGTAAAATTATATCTGAAAATATCGACATTGAATTTAATCCTGTTACAAATATACTTTTAGTGCCATTTCCGAATACAGGAAATAAATTATCTAATTTGTAGTAGGGGAGAAGAAGAACTAAAAACGATATCATCACTACTCCTGCAATTGGTAAAAATAAATAGTGTATTGTAGAAATTGAATCTATACCCATATATGCGCCTATTACGCTTACCGCAACAAAAACTATCATTATTGCTTCTACTCTGGTATCCTGCAATAAAATCACTTTCACTGTTTCCGGAAATATTTTCAATACAGAAATATAGTTTACTGTTAATATTGCCGCTACTACAATTCCGACTACGATTTTTAACCATTTTCCGCCGCAGATTTCTGCCGCTTCAATTATATTTTTTTTGCTTTTGTACAATACAGATATTACAGAAAAAATCAATACTGTAATTATGATGTTATATAAAATCTGTATCCATGCAGCATTTCCGCTGTTTAAAACTATATTTTTGGGATACGTCAAAAGCATTTTTATAGCTATGGCATTTATAATTAAACTTGTTATTTTTTTTCTCTGAAGCATTTCTACCTCCATTAAATGTTTCACGTGAAACATTTTTTACTAATAAGCGGCTTTTATCAATTTTTATTTAATTTTCCACTTACGGCTTACTTCCGGCTCTTCATCCATATTTTTAGTATTCAGAAAATCAGGACGTTTTTCGCGCTTCCATATTGCGTTGACAAATAATGAATTATTCATACTCTTATTATTAGTCTTTGGCAACGGCGATAAGAACGGTGTTCCGAAATTTTTCTGTCTGCCTATATAAACGCTGTATACAAAAATACCTATTGCTATTCCAAAATATCCTAATAATGCAGCAAGCAATATAAACGATATTCTTAAAATTCTATAAGTCCAGCTCAGCGCATAATCAACTGTTGCAAACGAGCCTATACCGGTTATGGCAATTACTATAATCATTATAGGACTTACTATTTTCGCATTGACTGCGGCTTGTCCTAAAATAAGTCCTCCTACTATTCCAAGTGTTGAGCCTATTGGACTTGGCATTCTAATTCCCGCCTCGCGTATCATTTCAAATGAAATATCCATTAGCAAAAGTTCCAACAGACTCGGAAAAGGTACATTTTCACGCGAAGCGCTTATTGAATATAACAAATATGTCGGAATAATCTCCTGATGATACAATGTTGTCGCGATATATATTCCCGGCAGTAAAATAGAAAAAAACATTGCTATTAATCTTATAATTCTTGCCATATTTGCATATGGCACACGCAGATAATCGTCCGACACAGCATGAGTCAGCTCAAATGCGTTGGTAGGTAATATCATTGCCCGCGGACTTCCATTTAATATTAATACAACTCGTCCTTCTGCTAATGCACGAGCAGCTCTGTCCGGACGTTCCGTAAGCATTATCTGATTAGTCAGCATAAATGTCTTATCTTCAATCATCATTGAAACCTCTTCAATTGAGATAACATAATCCATTGATATTGATTTTAGTCTTCTTCTGACTTCATTTACCAAATTTTCATTTGCAATATCTGATATATATAATAAAACACCTCTTGTTTTACTTACATTACCTATCTTAATACCTTCAGCAATAAGCTTTTCACTTTTAATTATCTTTCTCACAAGTGCAGTATTATTTCTCAGCATTTCAGCAAAAGCTTCTTGAGGTCCGTAAATTGACTGTTCTGTTTCAGGCTTGTCTATTCCTCTGTGTCCCCAGCTTCTTACATCAAGCGAAAAGCCTTTTTTAAATCCGTCAACAAAAACCGCGCAGCTCCCAAAATTGATTTCCTCTATTATAACCTCCATTTCATCAGTAGCCATTGCCTGAGAATGACTTATGAATTTATCAATGATTTCTTCCTCATATTTATATACTTCATCATCCTGAAAATACGGCAGCTTTTGCAGACACTCTATAATTGCCAAATCTACCATATCAGTATCTACCATACCGTCTATAAATACCAAAAAAGCTTTTCTATTTTCTTTTAACTTCATTTCACGAATTATAATATCATTATTGATAGGATAGGAAAAACACTTTTTCATATATGAAAGATTTTCCTCTATATATTCTGATACATATTTTTTTTCTTCTTCTTTTTTTTCATTTCTGACATCATATTCTGTATAATTATTATTACTTTCTAATTTAAAATCATCTTTATAATCAAGGTCAAATGTAAAAATATTTTTAAATTTTTTTAACATATTCATGGCATATTCTCCTTATAGTATATATTATGTTATTTTTTCAGTCTTTTATACTCGGTGATTAATCAATAAAGATTACATTAATATTTCATTTTTGTAATGTTTCACGTGAAACATTTACAAATAAAAGATTTGTGGTATAATAGTATATAAGTGATTAATTATAAAGGATGAAAATAATGAGTAAGGTTATAGCAATAACAAATCAAAAGGGAGGAGTAGGTAAAACAACAACCTCCGTAAATTTAGCCTCATGTCTTGCGTGCGAGGGAAAAAAAACACTTCTTATAGATTGCGACCCGCAGTGCAACGCTACCAGCGGACTTGGAATTGAAAAAGAAGATTATAATAATGAGCTTTCAATTTATGATTGTCTGCAAAACAATGCAAATACGGAAAAAGCAATTATAAAAACAAAATATAATAACTTATATTTAATTCCGTCATCGGCAGATTTGTCTGCGGCAGAAATTGAGCTTGCTTATGAGGAAAAACGTGAATATTTTTTAAAGAATGCTATAAAAAATATCCGCGCGGACTATGATTTTATAATAATAGATTCACCTCCGGCATTGGGAATGATTACAATTAACATATTAACCGCGTCAGATTCTATACTTATTCCTATACAGTGCGAATATTATGCGCTTGAAGGCTTGAGTCAGCTTATCAGCACAGTTAAAATGATAAAGAAAAAGCTTAATCCTAAAATTGAAATTGAAGGAGTTCTCGGAACTATGTATGACGGAAGAACTAATCTTTCAATTCAGGTACTTGATGAAGTAAAAAAATATTTTCCCGATAAGGTCTATAAAAGCATTATTCCAAGAAATGTACGTCTTAGTGAATCGCCAAGCTTCGGCGAGCCTATTATAAAATATGACAGAACATCAAAAGGGGCAGACGCGTATATGTCCCTTGCTAAAGAAGTAATAATAAAAAACAAATAAAGGAGTGATGTATGTGGCAAAAAAAGGACTTGGTAAAGGTTTAAGCACTTTATTTGATGATAATACTATTATAGACGATATAATAGAAGAATCCTCAAACAAGGATATTAGTCAAATAAAACTATCGTTAATAGAACCTAACAGAAATCAGCCAAGAAAAAATTTTGATAATGAAAAGATTGAAGCTCTTGCAAATTCAATCAAGGAAAACGGTCTTATACAGCCTATTATCATAACGCCCTCAAAAAACGGAATGTATAAGATTGTAGCCGGCGAACGCCGCTGGCGCGCAAGTAAAAAAGCGGGACTAAAAGAAATTCCTGCCGTAATACGGGATTACTCCGACGAGCAGGTAGCTGAAATTGCGTTAATAGAAAATTTACAGCGTGAGGACCTTAATCCTATTGAAGAAGCTTTGGGATACAAGGCTCTTTTAGAGGAATTTAATTTGACTCAAGAGCTTATAAGTCAAAAAATAGGCAAAAGCAGAAGCGCTATTGCAAATTCAATGCGCCTTTTAAGTCTTGAGGAGCAAATTCAAAAGCTGCTTGTCGCAGGCGACATTACAAGCGGACACGCAAGAGCAATTTTATCTCTTGAGGATAATGATTTAAGACTTGCTCTTTCAAGAAGAATTATTGAAGACGGACTTAACGTTCGTCAGACGGAGGCTCTTTCAAGACAGCTTCAGAAAAAAGCGCCTAAGAAAAAAACTCCGGAAAAAACCGCATATGACATAGAGCTTGAGCATATACAAAATAAGCTTTCATCTGATTTAGGCACAAAGGTCAGAATTGTTCATACTGACAAGAAGGGCAGAATTGAAATTGAATATTATGGAAATGAGGACCTTGAAAGAATTTTAAATCTTATTAATTACAGCTAAAATCAGAAAATTATCTTGGCGTTTTCAGCATAATTTGTTGCTGAAATGCTGAATTACCTTAATAAATGGAGGAAAATAATATGTTATTAGACAACACAATGTTATTATTTATAGCAATCGCTATTATAATAGTCCTTATCATAATATGCTTTATATTAAATATGGTTAATACATCAAAAATAAATACTCTTCTTGATTATTCAGAAGAAGGAGATATTATTACCGCTCTTAAGGATTATTATGACAAGGTTGACGATTTATCAAAAACTATAAGCAATTCAACAGATACTGTACTTCTTTCAAGACTTACAAACTGTGAAAATGAAACAAACATATCAATAAAAAAGATAGGTGTAGTAAACTTTGATGCCTTTGATGACGTTAAGGGAAATTTGAGTTTTGCGCTTGCAATGCTTGATAACAATAACGACGGCATTATTCTTACTTCTCTTTTTGGACATAATTCATGCAATACATATGTCAGAGAGATAACAAACGGAGAAACATCAATAAAGCTTCTTAATGAAGAAAAGGAAGCTTTAAATAAAGCTAAAAATAAACTAAAGAAGGTTGATTAAGATGACATCAAAAAAAAATAATAATGATAATAAATCGCTTTTTCTTTATACCTCTCTTATATTTATTGTTGCAATTCTTCTTATTATAATTGCATTTTTTGGACAGACAAATATGCAAAAAAGTCAGCCGCCGGTTATGGCTGAAGAAACAAGTCAGCCGTCAAATAACGGTATAACAGAAAGAGCATCAGTTTTAAGTGAAGAAAACAGAGTTCTCCTTGAAGAAAAAACCCGGCTTGAAAATGAATTAAAAGAAAAAGAAGAAATTATCGCAGGTCTTAAAAAAGAAAATACTTTACTAAATGAACAAATAGAAACAAATAATTTGCTTATGCAGGCAAACGGATATTTAAGTGCAGGCAATATGGAAATGGCAGCTGAGAAGCTTAATTTAGTCAAATATGATTCATTAACCTCAGACCAGCAGATTATTTATAACAAAGTAAAAAATAAATTAGATAAATAAAAATGAAAGGATGTATAAAAAATGTTAGACATTAAAATCTTAAGACAAAATCCGGATAAAATCAGAGAAGCTTTAAAAAAACGTCATAATGATCTTGATATTTCTCCCGCTATAGAGCTTGATTTAAAACGCAGAGAAATACTAACAAATGTTGAACAGAAAAAGGCAAAGCAGAATGAAATAAGCAAAAAAATTCCTCAAATGAAGAAAGCAGGGGAGAATACTGATGCAATTTTTGCGGAAATGAAAGAGCTTAGCAATGAAATCAAGGCTGATGATGAAAAGGTTCGTGATATTGATGAAAAGCTAAGAGATTATATGCTGCGTATTCCTAATATTCCTAATGATGAGGTTCCGGTGGGTGCAGACGACAGTGACAATATTGAAATCAGAAAATTCGGTGAACCCACAAAATTCGATTTTGAGCCTAAGGCACATTGGGATATAGGTACTGACCTTGATATTCTTGATTTTGAACGCGGTACAAAAATTGCCGGAACACGTTTTACAGTTTATAAGGGAATAGGCGCAAGACTTGAAAGAGCAGTTATACAGTATTTCTTAAATACGAATACAGAAGAATCGGGATACACGGAAATACAGCCTCCTTATATGGTAAACCGCGCTTCTATGACAGGCACAGGTCAGCTTCCTAAATTTGAGGAGGACGCATTTAAGGTAGTGAATAACGGATTTTTCCTTATTCCAACAGCAGAGGTTCCTGTTACAAATCTTCACAGAGATGAAATTCTTGACGGAACAAAGCTTCCTATTAAATATACAGCATATTCAGCCTGCTTCAGAGCAGAAGCGGGAAGTGCCGGCCGTGATACAAGAGGTCTTATAAGACAGCATCAGTTTAATAAGGTAGAGCTTGTCAAATTTGCTCATCCTGACAACAGCTATGAGGAGCTTGAAAAGCTTACAAACGACGCTGAAAAATTATTGCAGGGACTTGGTCTTGCTTACAGAGTTGTATGCTTATCAACAGGCGATTTAGGTTTTTCATCGGCAAAAACATATGACCTTGAAGTATGGATGCCAAGCTACGGAAGATATGTTGAAATTTCTTCATGTTCAAACTTTGAAGATTATCAGGCTCGCCGTGCAAACATCCGCTTTAAGAATGATCCTAAAGACAAGGCTCAGTTTGTTCACACTCTTAACGGCTCAGGTCTTGCGGTAGGAAGAACTGTCGCGGCAATTCTTGAAAATTATCAGAATGCAGACGGAACAGTAACAGTTCCTCAAGCGCTTGTTCCTTATATGGGTACAGATATCATTAAATAATAATTTAAAGCAAAAAAGGGGCTGCCTGCGCTTTTAACGCAACAGCCCCATTTTAATATTACATTATTATTACATCTTGGTTACATTTTTATTAAAAATTATGTAAACCAAATATTTGTGTGGATAAATTATCAACATAATGAAAATAAAGGTTATTCATCAAAAATTAGGCATAAAATCTAACTTTTCATATTAATTATCCACACTATCCACACACTTATCCACACCCAAACAAAATTGTGGATTTTTAAAAAATTACGGTTTTAAGCCATTTTTTTAGGTTTACATATATTTTTTACATATTTTTACAAGAATATTAATGTTTTTTTCACAGTATATGTTGATAAATTGCTGAAATGCTTATTTAATTAGGTTTTTTAGCTGTATAAAAGTTATCCACACCTGTGAATAAATTTGTGAATAAAAGGACAAAATAAGGAGTTATTATGATTACACCTCGACTTCAATGTATAATAAATCATGTAACAGGCAGAGTAGTTGCGGATATAGGTACAGACCATGCATATATTCCCATAAAACTAATTGAAGATGGAATAGCAGAAAATGTCATAGCAAGCGACATTAAGGAAGGACCTGTAGAAATTGCAAAACAAAACATATCAAAATATAACAAAGAGGATAAAATAGAGGTTCGTCTTGGCGGAGGACTTTCTGTTCTAAAAAAAAATGAGGCTGACACAATTATAATTGCAGGCATGGGCGGTGAAATGATTGAATTTATTTTACGGGAGCATGAAGATATTGCAAAAGCGTCGCTTCTTATATTGCAGCCTATGAATTCTCAGTATGAATTAAGAAAATACCTGATTTCAAATGGATACACAATTATTGATGAGGATATTGCAGCAGAAGGTTTTAAGGTATATAATGTTATAATTGCAAAATCCGGTGTTCAGAAGGAATTTGAAAATGATATCGAATATCACATTCCTGTATATTTAAAAAAACATAAATATTTTAAAAATCTTTTTGAAAAAAAGCGACGTGAATTTGTAAAGGTAATAACAGGTCTTGAAAATTCAAAGGAAGCAGATAAAAAAAAGCTTGATAAATATAAATTTTGGCTGAAGGAGCTTGATAAATATGAAAGCGATTGATATTATAAAAAAAATAGAAAATATATGTCCTGAAAATCTTGCCTATCCGTGGGATAATGTAGGGCTGCTGTGTGGTGACAAAAATAAGGATGTAAAAACAGCTCTTATAACTCTTGATACAAACGTAAATGTTGTAAAGGAAGCAGTTAAAGCTAAAGCGGATATGATAATTTCACATCATCCCATATTGCTTGGCGGAATTAAAAGAATAGATTACTCCACGCCCACAGGAGAAATAATAAAGCTTTTAATTGAAAATGACATTGTACTTTTTGCGGCACATACAAATATGGATACAGCAAAGGGCGGTATAAACGACGCACTTGCAAAGCTTTTTGAATTAGAAAATGTAAAAATTCTCGAGCAGCATACAGACAATACAGAAGCAGGATTGGGACGATACGGCAAATTAAGCAAATCATTAAAATTATCCGAACTTGCAGAGCTTACCAAGGAAAAATTACAAACACCATGCGTCCGCGTTTCCGGAGAGCTTAATACTGAAATATCCACAATTGCCGTTGCATCGGGAAGTTGTAGTGAAATTATACCTCTTGCAAAATCACTCGGATGTGACGCTGTAATAACCGGCGATATGAAATATCACAACACTATAGATAATGTTGAAAGCGATATATGTATAATAGATGCCGGACATTATCCCACAGAAACAATAGTTATGGATATTTTTGCAGATATTTTAAAGGATACGGATTTAAAATTAATAAAATCAGAAAACAAGGATATTTTTCAATTTATATAAGAATTTTTTAATATTGAAAAAGCAGTGTTCTTTTTTTAAACACTGCTTTTTCTTTTTATTTATTCAGATAACTCTGTAGAAGCGTCACTATTAATACAAGCTTAATGTATCATTATCTAAAACAGCCTCAATTTCAAGTATTTCAGTAAAATACTCTACAGGAACATATGTTAAATCATTTACGATTTCAGGTGCAGAATTAAGCTCAACTGGCATCATTTTGCCCTTTGCATAACTGTTTTCACCAATCTTAATACTAAATATACCACCGTTCAATATAACTGTTCTTGTTTCACCGTCCCAATCAACAGTCATTTCGAATGTTTCAGCAATCTTTCTAAGAGGAAGCATAAGTGTTCCGTCCTCTTTTATATAAACATAATCCAAGCTTTCTTCCTTAACCTTTACATTTATAACCTTTGAATAATCTACAGGTGCTTCTGTAGCTTCCGGTGCAGCTGTAGCTTCAGGATCAGCTGTAACTTCCGGTGCAGCTGTAGCTTCCGGAGCCTGTGTTTCTTCCGGTTCATTTGCTGCATCGATGTTTTTAAGTGCAACCTCGTTTTTGCCAAGTACAACTACCTTTTCAGCTACTGTCTGAGCAGGAATACTCTTTGTTGAAGCTCCGTAAAATACAATAAGGTCATTATTTTCAAGTGTTTCACCTGTAAATGACTTTTCTTCCTTATCAACAATTTTTGTTTCCTTACCGATATTTACAGCAAGTGTATTTGCAGCATTAATAAGTGATTCTTCACCCGCAAGATATGTGTCAACATCTACAAAGCTGCCTTCTTCATCGTTGATTATAATAACATTCGCCTCATACTGCGGCGGCATAATAAGCGGAGCAGGTGTATAAGAACCTGTAAATACTGTTATAACACTGTCCTTCTTAACATCAGAAATAGCTTTCTTTTCACCCTTTGATGTATAAACAAGAGTATTTTCATTTGTAGTGTAATTAATTACATTTTCAAGCTCGCTTTCTGTTTCATTTACAGCATCAGTCTTTGTTGCTATTTTACCTTCACTGATTTCTGTTACAGTAACAGTATTTGATATGTAGCTTGGAATTACAACAGGTGCCTGAATTTCTGTTTCATCAACTGTAACAGGCATTACTGTCGGTGCAACTGTCGGTGCAACTGTAGGTGTAGGTACAGCATCAGCAAATACAGCTCCGCTTGAAGCTATAATTGCAGTAATTGTCATTAGAGTTATTAATTTTTTTTTCATATTTTTTCTCCTTTAAATTTATTATTGCAACTCATTGCAATATTTTAGACGTATTTAATCGTTTTTTGTTCCAGTCTATTTATTAATAAATTGTAAATAAAATTTTAATTTTCGATAATAATATATATGTAGAATTTCATACAATCTATTTTATGGAGGATAATCTGATGAAAAAAATAAAACTAATTTTATTAACACTTTTAACAGTATCAGCGCTGACTGCCTGTTCTGCTCAGGAAAATCACGACAGAACAGCAGAAAATAAACCGGCTAATGAACCTTCCGCTACAGGTACTATCACAAATAATACAGATAACGCAGCTGACAATGCCGGAAACACAGTTGGCGGTGCGGTAGAAGGAACAGGCGACGTTGTAGGCGACGCGGTAGAAGGCGCCGGTGACGTTGTAGGTGATACAGTAAAGGGCGTAGGCGATGTTGTAGGTGATGTCGTAGATGGCGATAATAATAATAACAATAATAATCAATAATTTAAAAAAAAAAAGAAATGCTAAAGTGCATTTCTTTTTTGGTGTGAGCAAATCTGTAAGCCGGGTTCTGTATTTGACGATTATCTATCTCGACGTACAGTTACCTATACGCTCAAGCCTTACAAGGGAACACGCCGAGCAAGCTTAACATTCCCAAAGTTGCTCCGGATGGGGTTTACACGGGGATTCAGTTACCATCTCCCCTGTGCGCTCTTACCGCACATTTCCACACTTACTTCTGCACTTAATGTCCGCCGCGTATTTTATACGCAAAAACAATTTAAAAATTGATATGAACAAATTAAAAAGCAAAAGCGTTTATTTTCTGTTGCACTATCCTTGAAGTCGCCTTCACCGGCCGTTAGCCGGCATCCTGCTCTGCGGAGCCCGGACTTTCCTTACCAAATGGCACAATCGTCTGACTTACTCCTACTTATTATATATACTTTTTATATTTTTGTCAATTATAATATTTTCTTTAAATCACAAATCCGCCGTTAGGACTTATTATTTGTCCGGTTATAAAATCAGAATCAGGTGATGCAAGAAAATATGCAAGTTTTGCAACCTCCTCAGGAGTACCCATACGATTTAAGGGTGTTTCCTGACAAAGCTCTGTCTTTGTTTCATCATCAAGATGACCGTTCATTTCAGTATCTATAACTCCGGGCGCAATACAATTTACATTTATACCCGAAAGTCCTGTTTCCTTTGCAAGCGCCTTTGTAAATCCTATAACAGCCGCCTTTGACGCGCTGTAGTGAACCTCACAGCTTGCGCCGGATATTCCCCATATTGAAGAAAAATTTATAATTTTTCCTGATTTTTCATGTATCATATCAGGGAGAACAGCTTTTGTTACAAGAAACATTCCTTTTATATTTATATCAAACATTCTGTCCCAATCGTTTTCGGATATATCAGAAAAAAGCTTCTGCTCCGCTATTCCGGCATTATTTACAAGGACTGAAATTTTTCCGTAGCCATGAATAAAATCAATCATTTTTTTTACTTCATCCGAATTTGAAATATCCGCTTTTACAGGTATAGCGCCTGTTTCATCAGCAAGCTTTTTTGCCGACTTTTCACTATTATTATAATTCAAAAAAACACGAAATCCGTTTTTTGAAAATTCCTTTACGCAAGCCGCACCTATTCCGCGGCTTCCTCCTGTAATCAATATATTTTTCATATCATTCCTCACTTGGTTTTGTTTTTGGAATAAATACCGTCAGCTTTTTCTTTTCATTATTTTCACTGCTTCTTTTAATTGCTTCTTCACTGAAAAATTCCTGACAATCTATTTTTTCTTTACCTCTCCTGTCGATTTTTTCATATATTCCGTCATGTTGAATATGCGCGCGCATAGTATCTCTTAGCTGAATGTCTATTACATGAATAATTTCATTTTTTAAGCTTTTATCCTCAATAGGAAACATTATTTCAACACGTCTGTTAAGATTTCTCTGCATCCAATCCGCGCTTGAACAGAATACATTTTCAGCTCCGTCATTATAAAAATAATAAATTCTTGTATGCTCAAGATACCTGCCTATAATTGAACGCACAGTTATATTTTCCGATAAATTCTTAACGCCTGCGCGCAGCGCGCAAATTCCTCTTACTATTAAATCAATTTTTACTCCTGCACATGATGCCTCATATAAAAGCGCTATTATTTTAGGGTCAACAAGTGAATTTACCTTTGCAATTATTCTTGCTTTTCTTCCTTCTCTTGCGTGTTTTATTTCACGGTTAATCATTTCAACTGTCTTATCACGCAGCCAAATAGGCGCAAGTATAAGCTTATTCCAATGATTAGGCTCAGAAAATCCCGAAATCATATTAAAGAATGCTCCGGCATCCTCGCCAATCTCCTTTGAACAGGTCAGAAGTCCCATATCTGTATAGAACTGAGCTGTTATATCATTATAGTTACCTGTTCCAAGATGAACATAACGTCTTATTCCATCCTCCTCACGGCGCACTATCTCTGTAATTTTTGAATGTGTTTTAAGTCCGAGCAGTCCGTAAATTACATGACATCCTGCTTTTTCAAGCTTTCTCGCCCAGACTATGTTATTACCCTCATCAAATCTTGCCTTGAGTTCTACAAGAACGCTTACCTGCTTACCGTTTTCCGCAGCTTTCTCAAGTGCGGCTATAATCGGAGAATTACCGCTTACTCTATAAAGAGTCTGCTTTATCGCAAGAACATTTTTATCTGTTGCTGATTTTCTTATTAAATCCACAACTGTAGAAAAACTATCATAGGGATGATGCATAAGAATATCGCCTTTTTTTATCTCCTCAAATATATCGTCGTTTTTCAACCTCGGAGAAATCTGAGGAGTAAACGGCTTATATTTATATTTTTCAAATCCGGACTGTGAATAGAATTTATTAAGAAATGTTAAATCAAGAGGACTGTTTACCTTATAAATATCCTCATTTTCAATCTTAAGCTCTTTCTTTAATCTTGAAAGAAGCTCTTTCTTTATATTTAAATCAACATCAAGACGTATTACTTCGCTTCTTTCTCTCTGCTTAAGATTTTTTTCAATTTCAAGTAATAAATCCTCGCTGTCATCCTCGTCAATCGGTATATCTGCATCACGCATAACTCTGTATGGATAAGCGCATAAAACCTCCTGACCTTTAAAAAGCTCCGAAATAAATTCAATAATAATTTCTTCTATTAGTATATATGATTTTTTTTCACTGTCAGGCAATTTTATAAATCTCGGAAATATTGAAGGAATCTGAACAGTTGCAAATGCTTCCTTTTTCTTATTATTCTTAACAAGCGCGCAGATATTCAGCACCTTATTATGAATAAGCGGAAACGGTCTTGAGGAATCAACAGCCATAGGTGTAAGAACAGGATAAATTTCATTTTTAAAATACTTTGCAATAAAATCATACTGCTTATCCGAAAGCTGTTTTCTATTTAAAAATACTATATTTTCAAGAGCAAGACGTGGCAGCAGCATTCTTGAATATATATTATACTGCTCGTTTACCATATTATGAGTTTTCTCCGAAATCTTTTCAAGCTGCTCCTTTGGAGTAAGTCCGGAGGCGTCCTTTTTCTTATAATTTGTATTTACCATATTTTTAAGCGACGCCACGCGTACCATAAAAAATTCATCAAGATTTGAGCCTGTTATAGCAAGAAATTTTAATCTTTCAAATAAAGGATTTGTCTTGTCCTTTGCCTCATGCAGCACACGAAAATTAAAATCAAGCCATGAAAGCTCCCTGTTTATATAATTTTCAGACTTCATATATTCTTCCATTTTATTTCACCGCCTTGTTTAAGTATGTTTTTATTCCGAATACTTCCTCAAAAAATTTTGCGGAAATATCAAATTGTCTTTTTATTAAAACTATATCCTTATCCGTATAAGCCGTTATATTAAGATCGCCGTCCTTTAGTCTTGACTTTATTTTATCTATTTTTTGGTTATATTCAAAATCAAGAGATTTTGCAAGCGACAAAACTGCAGAAAGCTTTGAAATTAAAAGTCTTCTGTTTTTAGGCAGATAATTATATTCCTCAAAATCAAAAACTCCGTCCTGAAACAATACTACAAAGGATACTATTTCATGCTCCTTCTGTGATAATCCCAAAATAGAATTTGCCTTTACTATATCATAGGAATAACGGTTATAATCATTAATATTTATATATAAGCCCGTATCCGAAAATATAGCCGCAGTTTTTAATAATATAAAATCACGCTTTGATAAACCGAATTTTTTTGAGATACTGTTAAATATAACGCTTAAAAATTCAATAAGCTTTTCATAATGTGGTATGCTCACGTCATATTTTCCGGCATAATATGACGCGCTTGAAATTGTGTCGTTTGTGAATATATGATTTGTATGAGCCAGCTTGCTCTTTTCAATATATTCAACACACATTCCGTCTTCAAGAGAAATATTGGGAGCAAGTATAAAGTCATCATTTTTCATAAACATACGGTAAATAAATACTGATGAAATCATAAGCTCAACATCATTATATGTAATATTAAATTCATCACTTATACTATCAAAGCTGCGTTCGCTCAATATTTTATATATTTCATCAAACTGTTCCTTTGTTATTTTATCGTCATCTACACCTATAAGCTTTTTCAGATTATTAATCTGACTTCCGAATGCTATAAAATATTTATAATTTGTATTTTTAAAAAAGCTTCTTTTATAATTTTCTATTTCTGTTTTTATATATTCCTCCAGAATATCTGTAAAAGTGGAGGTGTTATTTTTAAATCCGGATAAAAGCTCCGTAACTCTAAGTGAACCCATCGGCAAATTCTGAGAATATTTCAGCTCAGATTTTTCATATTTTGAAATTTGTATACTTCCCGAAAGCACATCCGTAATAATTGCGCCCTCCTCTATTATATTATCAAAATAATCCGTATTCAAAGCAAACGCCTTATAGTGAAGGAAACATTCCTCCTCATTTGAAATAATACTTACCTTTAAGCCCGTTCTTATATTTATTTGTTCTATAATATATTCGCTGTTGAGCGCTTCTCTTACTGCCGTTGTTGCATAACAAACATAATCATCTGTTTTATAACTTTCCATTATATAAACAAATTTTTCAAGGCATGAGCATATTTCATCAACAGCGTTATAGCTTATTTTTCCAAGATTATATGTTTCCTTGCCTATAGAAATATCATATTTTACCGAATCTATTACAGATATTTTTTTACCCGAAATTTCCGCTATCTTCATTGATATTGCTGTGGAGCCTATATTAACTGCTGCAAATATTTTATATTTTGTCATATATCATCACCCGCAAACTAAATAAAAATTATCTTGTATAAAGTATTAAAACAACAATACACATCTTTAATTTTATTATACATATAATTTTTTTCAAACTCAACCTTTTTTTTATTTTTTTCTTGATTAATCTGCCAAAATTTGATATTATAAAATATGGGTTTATATCGGATATTACAATTTAATTAAATCAATGTAAAATAATTAAAATTAATGTTAATTATTATATTAATACTTAATTAAAAAGGAGGTATAGAAAATGGATATAAATGAAGTATGGGATGATACACTGAAAATATTAAAAGAAAAAATAAATTCAGTAAGCTATAATGTTTATATAAAAACAATGGCTCCCGTTTTATTTGAAAATTCAATCTTTACAGCCTCCGTTACAAACGAATTGAGCAAAAATATGATTGACTTCAGATATAAAAATCTTATCGAATCCTCAATTGAAGCAATTACAAATGAAAAGATTAATTTAAAAGTAATTGTCGCTAAGGAAGATGAGCCTGAAAAAATAATTGAAGATATAAAAATAAATGAATCCCCGACAAGTCTTGATACTGTAAATCCAAAATATACATTTGAAAACTTTGTCATCGGTTCATCAAACGAATACGCTACCGCGGCGGCTATCAGTACAACAGAAAAGCCCGGATATATATACAATCCTCTGTTTCTTTACGGAAATTCAGGTCTTGGCAAAACTCATCTTATGCAGGCAATAGGAAACAGAATAAAACAAAATCATCCTGATTTTAATGTTGTATATGTTACAACAGAATGTTTTACAAACGAATTTATTGCGGCGGTAAGAGAAGGTAAAATGGTAGAATTCAGAAAAAAATACCGTCCTGCCGACGTGCTGCTTGTTGATGACGTTCAGTTTATGGAAAATAAGGAGGCTACTCAGGAGGAATTTTTCCATACCTTTAATGACCTTTACAGTCTTAACAAGCAAATAGTTCTTACAAGTGACCGTAAGCCAAACGATCTTATAACTCTTGAGGAACGTTTAAGAACAAGATTTTCTCAGGGACTTACCATTGATATTACAATTCCTAATTATGAAACAAGAATGGCAATTCTTCAGAAAAAAGCAGAATTTCACAATGTTCATATTTCTGAGGAGGTTCTTTCATATATTGCAGACAGGATTAAATCTAATATTCGTGAGCTTGAGGGCGCACTGCTTAAAATTATATCGTACTCAGAGCTTTCTCATACAGATATAACTCTTGAGCTTGCAAAGCAGACTCTTAAATCAATTCTTCCTGAGGACGGAGTAGTTAAAATAACACCTGATAAAATAATGGACAAGGTTGCTGTTTTCTATAACGTTTCAAAAGAAGATTTAATAGGAAGCATAAGAACAAAAAATATTGCTTTTCCGCGTCAGATTGCAATGTATCTTTGCAAAAAACTTACCGATATGAATTTCGGAATGATTGGAAAAACCTTCGGCAATAAAGACAGAACTACTGTAATGCATAATGTTAATAAAATAGAAAAGGAAATAAATACAAATGAATCCCTGAAAATTGACATAAATTATATTTTAAAAGACCTTGAGTCTATGTAACTTATTTTAGGTGAATAAATATGTTGAAAATTTGTTGATAAGGTGTTAATAACATTTTTCCATAAAAATCGGTTTTATTTTATTAACAGCTGTCAACACTCTTAAACACCTTATACAAGTATGCCGTTTGGATAAAAAATCAAGCTTATTTCTAAATTTAACCTGCTTATCCATATTATCCACGGCACTATTACTACTAATACTAAATTATTATATTATATATATATAAATATATATGCAAAAAATTCAATAACCCGGATGTGAATAAATTTTACGAAACAAATCCACGGTTAATGATTTGCGCAGAAAAATAACCAAGCTAAAAACAAGGAGATGTAGGAATGAAATTTACATGCAATAAAGTTCAGCTTATAGACATAGTTAATACTGTACAAAAGGCAATATCGGCAAAATCAACAATGCCTATTCTTGAATGTATTAAAATTGACGCTTCAGGTGACGGTAATGTTGTTATAACAGGCAATAATCTTGACCTTTGTATTGAATACAATGCAGTGTGCAATGTTACAGAAGGAGGAACTATCGCTCTTGCCTCAAAAATGTTCGGTGAGATAATACGCCGTTTACCTGATGGAGATGTATCTATTAATGTAAATGAAGAAAACAATGTAACAAAAATAAAAAGCGGTGTAAGCGAATTTAATATTCAGGGACTTTCATCATCTGAATATCCGGCTGTTCCTATACTTGATGAAAAATTCAGATTTACTCTGACACAAAATAAATTAAAAAATATTATAAGAAAAACAATATCCTTTGTATCTCTTAACGAGGGTAAAAAGCCGGTTCTTACAGGCGCTTTATTTGAAATAAAAAATAATTATCTTAACGTTGTAGCGTCTGACGGTCACAGACTTGCAGTTGTAAGAGAGGAAATAAAGGAAAATGTAAGCGACAGCAAATTTGTAATTCCCGGTTCAACTCTTAGAGAGCTTCTTAAAATATTAAAGGACGAGGACAGTAAGGTTGATATTATAGTTTCAGACAGAAACGTGTTGTTTGATTTTGAATATTTTCAGGTTTATACAAGACTTCTTGAAGGTGATTTTCTAAAGTACGACGCTATTATTTCAGCCGTTAATACAATTAACGTAAAAATAGAAAAAAAATATCTTATAGACAGTCTTGAACGCGCTCTCCTTTTAATCAATGAAGATATTTCATCAAAATCTGAAAATAAGGTTCCTGTGCGTTTAAATATAGCTTATGATAAAATAGATATTTCATGTATAACAGGCAAGGGTCAGGTAAATGATACGGTGAATGTCGAGCTTGAAGGCGGAGAACTGCTTATAGGATTTAACTGCCGTTTTCTGCTTGATGCTTTGTCAGCTTGCGATGAAGAAAAGATTCTTATGGAATTTTCAGCTCCGACAAGCGGCTGCTTTATAAAAAGTATAAATGAAAATAGCTCATATGTATATATGGTTCTTCCTGTAAGATTATATAACTAAACAGATTATAAGGAATGATTAAATATGAAAATAAAAAAGCTTAATAATTATCAAACCGATGAAAATACCTATATTGTGTATGATGAAAATACAAATAACGGCTTTGTTATAGATCCGGGGTATAAGTCAGACGGAATTTTAAAGGCTGCAAACGATGATAATATAAAAATTAAATATATTTTTATAACTCATTGTCATTATGACCATATTGCATCAATGGAGCAGCTTCGTGAAAAAACAGGCGCGCTTCTTGTTTCGGGCGATAAGGCAAGCATTAATATAACCGATCCTGCAATTAATCTTTCATATTCAGGTCTTGGATATGATTTATCGGCGAAAAAATCAGATATAGTTTTAAAGGACGGGGAAGAGTTTAAGCTTGACGGAATAAATGTTAAATGCATATATACTCCCGGTCATACAAATTGCAGCGTGTGTTATCTTGTGGATGAGCATATTTTTGTTGGGGATACTTTATTTTTAAGAAACTGCGGAAGATGGGATTTGCCGACCGGTGATGAAAGTGCGTTGAGAAAATCAATAACTGAAAAATTATATACGCTTAATGAAAATTTAACTGTTCATTCGGGACACGGAAGCGAATCAAGCATAGGTTATGAAAAAAAATTCAACTTTTATGTAAAGGGTTAAGATATGTTAATTGTTCAGAACGGCTACGAATGTAATTATGAGCTGACTCTTTTTTATAAATTGTTTTTTGATAAGGACGAGGATATTTATGTATATTCAAATTTTGAGTATAAGGATAAGAATATTAATGTCTATACAGAAATAATTTATAAGGACGACGCATATTTTGAGGATTATTATTTTCCGTTTGATATTGAAAATAAATCTGAACGGCTTATAAAAAAAGTGTTTACGGCAGCCTGTACAAAATCCTTTTGTCATGCCGCAAAAAAAATAAAGAATATAAATCTTCCGTGGGGAGTTATGTGCGGTATAAGACCTGCAAAAAATGTCAGAGAGCTTATTGACGAAGGCTACAGTGATGATGAAGTAGTTGAAATTCTGAAAAATATATATGAGGTAAGCGATGAAAAAACAGAGCTTGCCCGTACTGTCGCTGAAAATGAAAAGCTGCTGCTTTCGCAGATAGGTAAAAATTCGGTCAGTGTTTATATAGGAATACCGTTTTGTCCTACACGCTGTCTTTATTGCTCATTTGTTTCAACTGATGTAAGAGTCAGCGGAAAATACATGGACGAGTTTGTTGAAAAGCTCCTTCTTGAAATAGATAAAACTGCTGAAATAATAAATAAATTGGGAGTATACGTTGAAAATATCTATATAGGAGGCGGAACTCCGACAACTCTTTCGGCAGAACAGCTTACACAGATATTTACTGCTTTAAAGAAAAATTTTGACTTTTCAAAAATAAAGGAATTTACTCTCGAAGCCGGCAGAGTAGACACAATAACAAAAGAAAAATTAGCAGCGGCAAAAAAAGGCGGTGTGAACAGAATAAGCATAAATCCGCAGACTATGAACGATGTTACGCTTAAAAAGGTGCGCCGTGCCCATAATTCCAAAATGATAAGAGATTGCTTTTATCTTGCAAGAGATATAGGCTTTGACAATATAAATATGGACCTTATTGCGGGACTTCCCGATGAAACTGTCGATATGTTTCGTTATAGTCTTGATGAGGTTATTAAGCTTAATCCTGAAAATATAACTGTTCATTCAATGTGTATAAAGCGCGCCGCATCGCTTAGATTTACCGATGTTGAGCTTACAGAGGCGCGTCATATGAATGAAATGCTTTCATATACACAGAAACGTATGAAAGAAAATAATATGGATCCGTATTATATGTACCGTCAGAAAAATATTCTCGGAAATCTCGAAAATGTAGGATATGCAAAAAAAGGTACAATGAGCGCTTATAATATAAATATCATGGAGGAAAAACAGACTATAATCGCACTTGGCGGCGGCGGTTCTACAAAGCTTGTTATGGGCGGAAGAATTGAAAGAATTTTTAATTTTAAAGACCCTCTTGAATATATACGCCGCTTTGATGAAATTCTTAAAAAGAAGGATGAAATTATTGAAATTTTAAACAGCGAGGTGAAATAATTTGGCTGACAGCTTGACTATAAATAAAATATTCAATGAATATGAGGATTTAAGAACAAAGGCATCGAATGAACGCAGACTCAGAATTGAAAAAATATATGAAAAAGTACCTCGTATAAAGGAAATTGACGAAGAAATATATTCTGCCGGATTTAAAAATATGCAGAATATTTTAAAAAATCCTGAAAATGCCGATGAATATAACAGGGCTCTAAAAGAAAAAAATAAGCTGCTCAAGGACGAAAAGCAAAGTCTTATTGAAGAAAATAATATTCCGCCGGATTATGATGAATATAAATATGAGTGTTCTAATTGCGGCGATACAGGCTATACTGAGGACGGAAAAAAGTGCAGATGCTTTACGCAAAAGCTTATAAATGCGGCATATGCAAAATCTAATCTTGGTGAAATTCTTTCAAAGCAGAATTTTGACACATTTTCATTTAAATATTATTCACAGGAGGGGAAGGATAACGAGATTTCTCCGTATTCAAATATGGTCAGAATTTATGAACGCTGTAAAAAATTCTGTGATAATTTTGAAAATGAAGAAAAATCACTTTTCTTTTACGGACAGACAGGACTTGGAAAAACATTTCTTTCAAGCTGTATAGCAAAAGAATTAATGGATAAAGGAAGGACTGTTATTTATACTCGCGCAACAAAGCTGTTTAATATTTATGAGGATTATAAATTCGGCAGAAACAGCGATAAATCTATTATAGATAATTTATACAGTGCTGATTTGCTTATTATAGATGACCTCGGAACAGAGCCTAACAATAAAAATAATTTTGCATTTTTATTTGACCTGATGTGCGACAGACTGGCGGATAACAAAAAGATGATTGTGAATACAAATTTGAGTGTAGGCGAAATTGCAAAAATATACAGTTCAAGATTTGCGTCAAGAATTTATGAAAGCTTTATGGTTTATAAATTCTACGGTGATGACATAAGAATTAAAAAAATTACTGAATAATTAAATGACTAAAAATAAGAAATGGTAAATTATTGTTTAGTGGCGTGCGCGTCCGCACGCCGCCCGAAACTGCGTTTCGGTCAATCTCAAAACAGAGTAATTAAAAAAGTTCCCAAAGAAACTTTTTTAATTTTAAGCAAACTGACGCACAGGTCGTCAGTTTGCAAACACCTCTCCGCCCTTCGGGC
>JALEPO010000169.1 GCA_022768695.1 Clostridia bacterium | reverse complement strand
AACCTCTCCTTGAGGAGAGGTGCCCGAAGGGCGGTGTGGTGTTTGCAAACTGACGACCTGTGCGTCAGTTTGCTTAAAATTAAAAAAGTTTCCTTGGGAACTTTTTTAATTACTCTGTTCTGAGATTGACCGAAACGCAGTTTCGGTCGGCGTGCGGACGCGCACGCCTCTAAACAATAATTTGTCATAATCAAAAAGGAGGAAAAAATATGTTAAATATCGGATGTACTTTATCATCATCAAAAGGATACCTGCATATGGGAAAGGAATCACTAAAAATAAATGCCAATACATTTGCATTTTTCACACGCAATCCCCGCGGAGGAAAGGCAAAGGACATAAATCCTGACGATATTGCCGCATTTTTGAAGCTTGCAGAGGAAAATAATTTTTCACAGCTTGTCGCTCATGCACCGTATACGCTCAACGCTTGCTCGAACAAGGAGGAAACACGCGAATTTGCGCTTAATATAATGGCTGATGACCTTGCTCGCATGGAATACACACCAAATCAGCTATATAACTTCCATCCCGGCAGCCATGTGGGACAGGGTGTTGAAGCCGGAATTGAGCTTATAGCAAAACAGCTTAATACCGTGCTGAAGCCTGACATGACAACAACAGTTCTGCTTGAAACAATGGCGGGCAAAGGCTCGGAAATAGGCCGTTCCTTTGAGGAGCTGCGTGAAATAATAGACAAGGTTGAGCTTAACGAAAAGCTTGGCGTATGTCTTGACACCTGCCACGTTTATGACGCAGGCTATGACATCGTGAACAATCTTGACGGCGTACTTGACGAATTTGATAAAATAATAGGTCTTGACCGTTTAAAAGCTATACACATGAACGACAGCAAAAATCCGTTCAACAGTCATAAAGACCGACACGAAAAAATCGGAGAAGGCAGTATCGGATTTGACGCAATGGTAAACATAATTAATCATCCGAGACTTAAAAATCTTCCTGTTATTCTTGAAACTCCAAACGAGCTTGACGGCTATGCGCAAGAAATTAAGATGCTGCGCAATGCATATACACAGGATTAAATATTTTTATACAGTGCAAACTTTTAATCGATATTATAGAATACCTTTTGAAAAATATTTAAAAAGGAGAAATAGCTATGAAAAAATTTATTTCAACGGCACTTGCCGCTTCAATTCTCATGTCAGTTACTTATGTATATGCTGAGATTGATATGAAAAAAATCGTTTCTGACGTTAAATCACGCGTGGGCATAACGGATGAATACACGGACTTTTCAAATAATTATTATGAGAACGGTAATATTACCTCCTATCATTTGAACTGGTCATCGGAGGACAAGGACTATGTAAATATTATCTACAACAGTGATGATATTATAACATCATATAATGTGTACGATGATTCACGTTGGGACTCCGCCACCTCAATTCCGAAGCTGTCGGCTGAAGATGCCCAAAAAGCCGCGCAAAGCTTTTTTGATAAAGCAAATCCTGCCTGCAAGGGAGATTTTAAGGTTTTACCCGATGAAAACTTAAACACGGCACTGGGCAGTGATTACTGCTTTAAAATCGAGAGATATAAAAATGGCGCAAAAGTAAATTCAGACTACGGAAATATAAATGTTGAACGTGATACCGGCGAGATTTTGTCAATGTATATATCATACACGCATTTCGACAACTTTGATGACGTATCAACCATCATTTCCGCCGCTGACGCAAAAAAATTGTACAAAGAAAAGCTTGGTCTTGAGCTTGTTTATCTGAGCTATACAGAGGATAAAAAGCTTATTATGTTTCCCGCATATGTAGAAAAGGAAAACCAAAAATACATAAACGCAATTGACGGAGAAATTTATGAAGCTGAAAATATTCCTGTTATTTACAAAAAACCTTCAATGATGGAAAATGCTTCAGGGACGGCAGATTACGGAGATACAAAGCTTACTGAAACAGAAATCAGCGAGTTAGAAAAAATTTCAGGACTGATTTCAAAAGCGGATATAGAAGCGCAGCTCAGAAACAACAAGCTGCTTAACGTATCAAAGGATTTGCCGCTTAAATCAATAAGCTTAAACCGAAGCAGCTATGACGATACGGAGTATATATACCGGCTGTCTTTTAGGAATGACGAGTCGTATGCTGATGCGGCGGTAAATGCAAAGACAGGCGAGCTTATTTATTACACAGCCGACTGCAAAGATGCGGAAAACGAAAATATAGATGAAGAAAAAGCAAAAAAATCAGCGGAAAAGGTTTTTGAAGCTTTAGCCGGAGCCAAGAAAGCGGAATATAAATTTGAAGATGCAGACGGCAATTCTGTAACATATCAAAGGTTTGTAAACGGAATAAAGGTTAAAAACGACACCATAAGCATTGCCGTTGACAACAGCGGAAAGCTGCTGTGTTACAATTCAAATTATACAACAAATGTTGACTTCCCGTCAGTTGCCGATGCAATGAGCGCAGACGAAGCAGCAGATAAAATGTTCGAAGCGGCATCCTATGATTTATCATATTATCCGGAGATAAACGACGAAAAAATTACTGCCAAAGCGGTTTATATGCTCAGCGAGCAAATAAAAATCAATCCGTTCACAGGAGCGCTTGTAGATTACCGCAATTCAGAGGTGACTGAACCCTCCGCTTATACATACACTGATATTGAAAAGCACTATGCAAAAAATCAGATTGAAACGCTTGCTAAATACGGAATAGGCTTTGACAGCGCGGAATTTTATCCCGACAAAGAAATAAACCAGCGTGATTTTCTTTCAATGGTTATGTCCGCAGCCGATATATACGGTTCATACGAAAACGATGACGAGTTATATGAAGCCGCTCAAAACCGCGAATATATCACTCCGGAGGAAAGAGATTCAGACAGCGGCGTAACACGCGAATTTGCGGCTAAGGTTCTGACAAGAGTTATGGGTGCAGAGCGTTTTGCGGAATATGAGGATATTTATGTGACACCTTTTAAGGATGTAACGGAAAATAAGGGATATATAGCTATTTTAAGCGCTATGAAATTAATAAACGGTGACGGAAACGGATACTTCCATCCGAAAAATAAGCTTACAAGAGCAGAAGCGGCATGTATTATCTATAATTATCTTAACAAATAACCTGTTGTAACACAAAAAAACAGAAATTCTGCCGGTATGCAGGCAAATTGCTCATACAGCGGATAATGAAAATCAGAAATGAAAATTCAGCAGCCCCTATATATAAAAGGAGGCTATGAAACAGCCTCCTTTAAAAAAATCATCCCGGCAAAGTCACGGTATATCGTGATTTCGCCGGGATTTGTTATATGATATTTCTGTTTTTTCCCTTTGTTTTCTTTTATGTATCAATTCAATTATTCAGCATAGTAAACGTCTTTATATACAACACCTTTACTCAATGCCTCTTCATGCGAAGAAACTGCAACGTCTATATGATAGCCCTTAATTCCACCGCCGCAATCCTCTGCGCGTCTTAAGCCGTAGCCGTCAATATATACCCATGTCAGCTTTCCAATCAGCGAAGAATCAACTGCTATTGTCTGATTTGGGATAATCTCGCCCGCCCATGCGGTATATGGTCCCCATCCTCCGTTGCAGACAGAACAGGGACAATAATGTGTTATTTTAAATCTGCCTATATAAGCGCCATGCTGCGGATTTGTATCCACAGGCGAATTTTCTTCAACAACCTGTTCTGTATATGCACCTTTTACTAAGCTTGCTAAATACTCGTCATAATCCATTGTAGGTATGCCGTCCAAGCCTGAGCTATGCTTTATTTCTGTTTTCTGCTCTGCCGGTGCATGATTAGCTATAATACTTAATCCCGACGGAACAAACACATCCTCCGGAATTGATATTCTTGCTGTCATATCATCCTGATTCCAGCTTACATCAAGACCGAACAACTCCATTGAATTTCTTAAAGGAATCATAAGAGCCGCATCGTTTACAAGCTCTGCCGCGCTGTCCATCTTAATAGTTTTACCTATTGCCACAACGTCGCCTTCTGTATCTGTAAAATTATACCTTATAACAGCATTTGTATCATAAAGCTTTAAAGCTGCTGTGATACTGTCAGGCTGAAGGTCAAGACCATATCCGCCTATTTTATCAATCAGTTCTGACGCATATCGTTCAATCGGCTTTTCTGAATAAGCGTCTGCATAAAGAGTTATAAGTGCAGTCTGTGTTGACTGGTCCCACTGAACCTCCATGCCTGCCGCCTCCGCAAGAGTTCTTGCAGGGACATATGTACAGCTGTCAATCTGTACCGGTTTAACGGTACTGAAATTAACTATATCCATTGTCTTACTTGTAAAAGCCTCTAATTTAACGGTAATATCCTCATACGCAAAAGCGTGTATACCAAATGTGCCTGCCGTTATTGCTGCCAAAGCTGATATTGCAGCTCTCTTTAAAATGTTCATTATGATTACATCCTCCTAATTTCATGTTTTCTTTTCTTCAAGTTGCCCTTTTAGATACGAAACCAGACTTACTGAGTTAGCCTATCACTTTGAAGTTATTTATTATAATTTGTATAAATTACTATGTCTGTTGCCGTGCCGTTTACCGTTCTGACAAGAGCATAGTTGGTTTTGTAGCTGTCACTGTATGTAATTTTTCCGTCGCTGTCCACCGCATTTTTAGGTATTGCGGACTTTACAAGATTACCAACATTTCCGATTGAAACCTCACGCTTTGCAGCCATATCACATACATAAACAATCGTATCTTTTTCAATGCTCAGATACAGAGCATCATTTTCGTTTCCGTCTGCGCCGATAAGAACAAGCTCGCCTGTCGACTTATCCATAATCGGGCCAAACGCAAACTGATATTTTCCACTACCGTTTCCTTTTCCGTAGCTTAAAACACTCCATCCGCTTTTTCCGGCAACATTGCCGTTATCGGATATAAGCTTTGAAAAGCTATTACCGTAATCAATACCGTCTGTTACTATATTAGTATCAAGAGGTCTGTAGATAAGGCTTATATTATTTATTTTCCCCGAAAGATTAGCTGAAAAATAAATTACATCACCCTTATTCAACGCTCTTGCATCAGCGCCCTTCATATACGAAAACGCGTCAGACGCAGAGGATATTGCCACAGACTCGTCAACCTCTACAGAAAATTCACGTCCCTGATACAGTGTATCGATATAATAACATTCCTCGCCGTTATCATTCTCACCAACCGAAACATTTTTAACCACTGCAAATGCGTTGACCGCATCTATTTCCCTCTCATATATAGCCGGGAAGGTTTTTGGTGACGAAGTCGGCTTTACAGTCGGCACAGCGGTTGCTTCAGGAGCTTCCGTCGGCGCCGGCGATGCCGTAGCCTCCGGTACTGCGGTTTCTGCCGGAGCTTCTTCAAGCTCTACATCATACAAGCTTCCGTCCTCTGTGAATACTGCGCGAAGCTTATATTCAGCCAGTTTTGACGGAACATGAAACTCCCCGTTTTCCGAGGCGAACAACTCGGACGCTTTCAAAATTCCGTTTTCATCATATCCATTCAATATTACACAATTTTTATCATTTGCATCAATAACTATGCTGTCACCGTTTAAAAATCCCTTGATACTGTCTGCAAAAGCAACAGTTCCCAAAGCAGCGGAAGCAGCAACTATAACTGCAACTAATTTTTTTATCATTCTTCTACCCCTTTTTAAATAGTATCCTTGAAAATCTGCCAAAACAAGGAGCGAAACAGCAGATCTTCAAGAACACTTATTTATTAACCTTTTTAGCCACGCACGAAGCGACAAATTGCTTTGCGCATCTGGCGCTTTTTCCACCGTAATTCATCTGCCATACAACTGCTTTTTTCTCAAGCTCCGCCGTCATCTCAATTCCGTGACTCTTAAGAAGTTCTTCAACAATATGCAGATATTCCTTTTGATTTGGCGCGGAAAATACAAGACTTATACCGAAACGTTCTGCCAGAGATAAGGTTTCCTGCATATTGTCATTCACATGCATTTCGCCGCCCTGTCTGTCCTCATAGGTTTCCTTTATAAGATGTCTGCGGTTTGATGTGGCATATATAAGAACGTTTTCAGGATGTGCCTGAAGCTGTCCCTCCATTGCGGTTTTCAATGCCTTATATTCGGCATCATGCGATTCAAAAGACAAATCATCTAAAAATATTATGTATTTATTCGGCTTTCCCGAAAGTGTTGCGGTAAGAGAAGGAATATCTCTTATGCAGCTTTTTGGAAATTCTATTACTCTCAGTCCGTCTGATGCAAACATATTGAGCAGCGCCTTAACCGATGAAGATTTACCGGTTCCTCTGTCACCGAACAGTAAAACATTATTTGCCGGTTTTCCGTTTACAAATGCCTCCGTATTTTCAATCAGCACCTGCTTCTGATGTTCAAGACCGATAAGAGAATCAAATGTTGTTTTATCCGTATCGGCTATTCCCTCAAGCCTTCCGTCATATTTGTAAGCAATATATTTACCGAGAATACCGCTTCCGAAATTTCTGTAATGGCGTACAAGCCTTTCAAGCAGCTCACTTGCAGATTTCGCAGCCGTCATTCCCTTTATGGATTCAATATATCCCTCACAAAACCCGGTATCGTTACCCGAAGGAGAATACTTTATTGAAATAGAAAACAGCTTTTTATAAATCTGTTCCATATCCAGCAAAGCCAGCCTGTAAAGATCGTTGCCTATTTTCTTACCGGACTGTGCAAGCGATGACAATATATTGTCATCATTGGCAAGGTACGCCGCCACATATTCGCGTATACTGTTTGTGGTAACGCCCTCGGTTTCAGCAAAACTTATAATATTTCTTAGCACCACCGTATCGTTTTTTTCTATAATTCCATTAACACATGGATCATTTTCAATGCTGTTGAATACAAATAAGTCCACCGCTGCAACCTCCATACTTTTTTACACATTATTATTTTACCACAAAGATTACAAAATTGCAACAAAATTGTTAAGATTTCACGTTATTGTTGTAAGATTGCACAATTATGGTGTTGTTTTTTATGCAATGTCTACAAAGCAATCGTCTATTTAAACAATTTTATGACATATTTCTGTAAATTTATTAAATATTTTCATGTGTCATTTACATTAAAATTTCAACATTTTTATTGATTATTTCGGTAATGCATATTATAATGTATTTATACACCACCTGTTTCACGGCGGTTTGTAATAATATTTTTACAGAAAGGGATGGTAACTTTATGTTAGAAGAATTGAAAGAACAAGTTTGGAAAGCAAATCTGGATTTACCGAAATACGGACTTGTCACATTTACATGGGGCAATGTATCCGGTATTGACAGAGAAAAGGGATTATTCGTAATAAAGCCATCGGGAGTTGAATACGACAAGCTCAGACCGGAGCATATGGTAGTTGTAGACCTTGACGGCAACAAGGTAGAAGGCGAATTAAATCCATCTTCAGATACTCCGACGCATCTTGAGCTTTACAAAGCATTTCCTGAATGCGGAGGTATCGTTCATACACATTCGCCATGGGCAACCTCCTTTGCACAGGCTTGCAGAGGTATTCCCGCTTTCGGCACAACTCATGCAGACTACTTCTACGGTGAAATACCTGCTACACGTCTTATGACGGATGAAGAAATAAAGGGTGAATACGAGAAAAATACAGGCTTGGTGATTATAGAAACCTTTAAGGATAAGGATCCGGCAGCAATTCCGGGTGTGCTTGTTTCAAATCACGGACCTTTTGCATGGGGTACTGACGCTCACAATGCGGTTCATAATGCGGTTGTTATGGAGGAAGTGGCAAAAATGGCTCTTCGTTCTATGTGCCTTAATCCTGAGCTGCCTCAGATTTCTCAGACAATTCTTGACAAACACTACCTGAGAAAGCATGGTGCAAACGCCTATTACGGTCAGAAAAATATTTAATGAAAGGTATGGTATAATTCTATGATTTCAACAATTTACAAAAATGCATTTCGCACTCTTATGGCAAAGCCCTTCAGACTTTGGGGACTTTCACTTATGAATGCTTTACTTGTTATTTTAATATCAATATTCGGTGTACTGCCGATTATAACTATTCCCATAACGGTAACTCTTACAGCAGGAATGTCAGTGCTTTATCTTTACGGCTATCGCGGCAAACAGGTATATTCCGATCAGCTTTTTGCCGGATTTAAGAATTTTCCTCATGTTGCGGGAGGAATGTGCTGGCAGCAATTATGGGTGCTTATTTGGTCACTTATTCCTGTTGCCGGACTTGTATTCGGTATTATCAAAAACTATGCATATGCATTTACACCGTATATTCTTATTGAGAGTCCGGGCATATCAGCAACTGAGGCATTAAGGGTTTCTATGGAAAAAACCAAAGGCTACAAAGCATCTATGTTCATAGCGACAATTCTTCCGGTAATCGCATTTGTATTGGTATTTGCTGTGCTTATGCTGCTTTCCATGATTCCGTTTGTCGGCTCTTTATTTGCGGCAATAAATTTCCTTTTCTCACTTGTATATGCAATGTTTATCAGCCTGTTCCTCGGTCTTGTACAGGCAGGCTTCTATGATATGGCTGAAAATTCAA